>NZ_LSMW01000011.1:0-103453 GCF_001566765.1 Pseudomonas sp. HUK17 | reverse complement strand
CCTATGGCGTGCTCAAGACGCAGCGACCTTATCAACCACGACAGGCCCTTTAGAGGACCTGTTGTGATTGATGGGAGAGATGGTATCTACGGGGTGTGGTTTGCCCTCACCCTGGCCCTCTTCCTGAGGGAGAGGGGCGTTAGGTAGGGTGCGGTGCCTTGGGGTGTTGGGCTTCGACGATGGAGCTGTCTCAGCCCAACCTACGAGGTCTGGTTTGCCTCACCCCGGCCCTCTCCCTGGGGGAGAGGGGGCGTTTGGGTGGAGTTGGGGTGCCTTGGGGTGTTGGGCTTCGACGGTGGAGCTGTCTCAATCCAACCTGCGGGTGTCGTAGGTTGGGTTGAGCGCAGCGAAGCCCAACGGGACCCCTGCCCGCTCAGTAGTAGCTGCGCATCACCGCGATTCCCGCTTCCAGCACGCCTTGCCATTCCTGGCGCAGGGCGGGAGTGAAGTCGGCATCGTGCTGGGCCAGGGTGGCGAGCAGGCAGTCGACCCAGCCTTCGTAGAGTTCGGGACCGATGTCCAACCGCGCCCGGCAATGGCTTTCGCCGAGCTGGCGTAGTTTGGTGGTGGGCATGCCGCGGGCCACCAGAACCAGGTTCATGATGCCGTGGCGCAACAGCAGCTTCTGCGCGGCCATGTCGGTATGGACGAACTTCTCCCTCACCCGGGGCGAGCTAGCCAGGAAGCGCTGGTAGAAATCATCGAAGAAGGCGGGGCTGGCGCAGCAGCGTCCGTAGCTCAGCATCACGTTCTGGGCCGGCAGCATGCGAATTCCTGGGCGGACACGAAACGGCGCAGCTTGCCTGAGCACGGCGGCTATCGTCTTGATCCGGGTCAAGACGACCACCGACCCCCGCTCTGAAACATTTTGAACCAACTCGTGTGGCCGCTTCTCTACCCTAAGCGCAGCGATAGCCGAGAAACCCCTACTCCAGAGGGCCTGGCCCGTCAGTGCGCACCTATCGTCCCCCTGGAGAACCCCATGAGTCAGACCCCTCTGCTAATCGGCTTCGTCATCATGTCGCTCGCCTCCCTGGCCATCTATGCCAAGGGCGCGCACCGCGGTCCGCTGCGCGGTCATACCCTGGTCCACGCCGCCGTGCCCTTCATCGCCGCCACGGCCTATCTGGCCATGTACCTGGGGGTCGGCAATCTGATCAAGCCGGATGGCAGCATCACCTACGTCGCCCGCTACCTGGACTGGACCTTCACCACGCCGTTGCTGCTGGCCGGGGTGGTGAGTTCGGCCTACCTGGGTGCCCGCGAGCAAGAAGGTCAGGCGGGTTTCGTGGCGTCCATCGTGACCCTGGACGTGGTGATGATCGTGACCGGTCTGGTGGCCTCTCTGGCACCGTACGGCACCATCAAGTGGGTGTTCTTCGCCTGGTCCTGCGCCGCCTTTGTCGGGGTGCTCTATCTGCTGTGGAAACCGCTGGCGACCCTAGCCGGGCAACATGCCGCGATCGGCGCGGCCTATCGCAAGAACACCGGCTTTCTGACCGTGCTCTGGCTGATCTATCCGGTGGTCTTCGCCATTGGCCCGGAGGCTGTGTGGATGGTGAGCGATGCGGCGACCATCTGGATCATCCTGGCGCTCGACGTGCTGGCCAAGGTGGTCTATGCCTTCACCTCCGAGCGCAATCTGCGCGCGGCCCTGGCGCGGACCGGCGTCTAAAGATGCAGGAGACCGGGCGAGGCTGGCTGGCGCTGGTACTGACCGCTGGGCTCGCTAGCCTGGCGGGCGGGGCCGGGCAACTGGCCTACGCCCTGGTGGTAGGCCTGGGTCTGGGCCTGCTGCATGGCGCCAGTGATCTGCGTCTGGTTGCACCCGGGCGGCGCCTCGCCTTTCTCGGCTGCTATCTGGCGACGGCCCTGGCCTGTCTGCTCTGCTGGCAACTGGCAGGCACGGCGGCGCTGCTGCTGTTCCTGTTGCTCTCGGCCTGGCATTTCGCCCATGAAGACGAGCTGTTTCCCAATCGGCTGACCTCGCTGGCCTTGGGGCTGTTCATCCTTGGCGGTCCGGCGCTGGTGCACGAAGCCGCCGTCGCCCGGTTGCTGGGCTTGGCCATGGGGCCGACTGCTTCTCTGGCCCTCGCAGACTGGCTGGCCCGCGTGCTCGCCCTGGGCGGGCTGCTGGCGCTGCCGGTGCTACTGCTGGCGGCCTGGCAGCAACGTTGTCCCAGGCTGGCGGTGACGCTGCTCGCCGTGGTGCTGGCGCCGCCCCTGGTGGGTTTCGCCCTGGGCTTCTATCTGCTGCATGCCGCGCCCCAGACCGGGGTGCGCCAACGTTTGTTGGGGGCGCCTACCTTCAAGGCCTATCTGCGCCTGACGTGGCCGATCCTGCTGGGCGCTGCGCTCTTCACCCTGGCCGGTGGCCTGGTGTTCCTACTGCAGGAACGCACCGGCATCCGCGCGCTGTTCGCCGTGCTGGCGGCCTTCGCCGTGCCGCACATGCTGGTGCTGCCGCGCTTTCTCGTATCCGACGCTGAAACGCAGCCGCGCTCAGGGCCGCAGGTGGTTGAGCGGTAGTTCGGTGCTGGCCAGGATCTGGTTGAGCACGAAGCTCGACCGCACGCTGGACACGCCCTCGATGCGCGTCAGGGTGCCCAGCAGCAGCTGCTGGTAGTGCTCCATGTCGGGCACCACCACCTTGAGCTGGTAATCCGCATCCATGCCGGTGACCAGGCAGCACTCCAGCACCTCGGGGCACTGGGCGATGATGGCCTGGAAGTTCTCGAAGCGCTCGGGGGTGTGTCTGTCCATGCCGATGAGGACGAAGGCGGTCAGCGACAGGCCGAGTTTTTTGCGATCCAGCAGGGCGACCTGACGGGTGATGTAGCCGCTGTCTTCCAGTTGCTTGACCCGTCGCGAGCAGGGGGAGGGCGATAGCCCGATGCGTTCGGCCAGTTCCTGATTGGACAGACGCGCGTCGCGCTGCAGTTCTGCCAAAATTTTCAGATCGAAGCGATCGAGTTTGTCCATTCTGCATGCCTTGCGCTAGCCGATTGCGCTTAATCCTAGGTTTGTGGACATGGATTGCGCAAGAGGCAGGAAAGAAGCGGCACAACGCAACCCGCTGCCGGCCACAGGGGCGTAAGCTGAATTCAACTTCGATAGCCCGGTAGAGCTGTCCAACGAAGGCGCCCCAGGAGGGCCTTTCGCATCGCCAACGACGGTATCCCGTCCGCCGCGCCCGGGCCCGCCCAGGTCACCATTCCTGGTCGATCGCAGCCACCGTCACGAGCGGTGCGAGAGGACAACGAATTCAAGGGGAGGCCGCAAGGTCTCCCCTTTTCTTTTGCGTGGAATTTGGGGGCGGGGAGGGCGTCTGGGGAAGGTTGGGTAAGGGGGAAGAGCATCGCGGCCATGGGCCGCTCCTACAGCGGTATATGCCTGTAGGAGCGGCCGCGATCAATCCGTGAAACTCACGCCTGCCCAGGCGGCTGCTTGTCCACGGTCAGAGGTGCGTCGCTGGCGAGGAACTCCCGGGCCTCTTCTTCGCTGGCTACCGAGGGTGGCGAGCCGCGTAGGGGTTGGCCGGCGGTTTCGCGCACGGTCAGCATGGTCAGGATGCCGATCACCGCTGCAGCCATCAGGTAGTAGGCCGGCACCAGGGGGTCGCCGGTCTTTTCCACCAGCCAGGCGGTGACCAGCGGGGTGGTCCCGCCAAACAGCGACACCGAGATGTTGAAGGCGATGGACAGGGCGCTGTAGCGGATGGGGGTGTAGAACAGCGCCGGCAGGGTGGACGGCATGGTGCTGGTAAAGCAGGCCAGGGCCATGCCCAGGAGCATCAGGCCAAGGAAGATCAGCCAGTCGTGGCCGCTGCCGATCAGCTTGAGGCAGGGAATCGCCAGGACCAGGATCGCCACGCACGCACCGATGATCATCGGCTTGCGCCCCAACCGGTCGCTGAAGAAACCGCCCAGGATGTTGAGCGGCATCATAACCACCATGACGATGAGGATCAGCAGCAGACCCTTGGTCTCGGCGTAGCCCATGGTCACCGCCAGATAGCTGGGCATGTAGGTCAGCAGCATGTAGTCGGTGACGTTGAACACCAATACCAGGCCGACGCACTTGAGCAGGGCGACCCGATGCAGGGTGAACAGCTCGCGCAGACTGTGCGCAGGACCGTCCGCGGCCTTGCCTTCGTTGGCCTCGGTGTGGGCCTTGAACGCCGGAGTCTCTTCCAGCTTCAGGCGCATGTAGAGGCCGAGTAGGCCGAGGGGACCGGCGATGAAGAAGGGCACGCGCCAGCCCCAGTCGAGCAACTGTTCCTGGGTCAGGGCCGCGGTGAGCGCCGTGACCGTTCCCGCGCCGGCGATATAGCCGGCCAGGGTGCCGAATTCCAGCCAGCTGCCCATGCGTCCGCGGGTCTTGTCGGTGGCGTACTCGGCGATGAAGGTCGCCGCTCCCCCGTATTCACCACCGGTGGAGAAGCCTTGGACGACACGTGCCAGCAGCAGCAGGGCAGGCGCCCAGATGCCGATGCTCTCGTAGCTGGGGATGAGGCCGATGCTGAAGGTGCCCAGGGCCATCATGATCATGGTCAGGGCCAGCACCTTCTGGCGACCGTACTTGTCGCCCAGGGGGCCGAACACCATGCCGCCGAGGGGGCGGACCAGAAAGGCCACGGTAAAGGTGGCGAAGGTGGCGATCAGCTGGGCGGCGGCATCGCCGTCGGGAAAGAAGACCTTGCCAAGGGTCACGGCCAGGTAGCCATAGACGCCGAAATCGAACCACTCCATGGCATTGCCAAGGGCGGCGGCGCCGACGGCGCGCTTGACCAGGGAATTGTCGACGATGGTGAGGTCGTCCGGCTTTACCTCATGGCGACGCTTGAACCAGCCAACGTGATGATGGTGTTTCGACATGTGTTTTCCTCCTTGCGTGGGGCCATAGACCCAAGCGGACCGCTGTAAGTGCGATTCCTGTGCGGTTGAAACTTGCCGAACACGCCTGGAGTCGACCCTTTATCGGTAAAAACTCTTGGAGGCACCATGCAATATCGTCCGCTCGGCCACTCCGGCCTGCTGGTTTCCCAACTCGCCCTCGGCACCCTGCAGGTGGGTGGTCGCGATGGATTCGAGAAGTGCGGGGGCATCGACCTGCGCACCCTGCGGCGGCTGTTCGACATCGCCTTCGACGCCGGGGTGAATCTGGTGGATACCGCCGATCTATATTCCTACGGCCTGGCCGAGGAACTCGTCGGCCAGGCCCTGGGTGACAAGCGCGACGACATACTGCTGGCATCCAAGGGGCGGAGCGCCATGAGCGACGACCCCAACGACAGCGGCGCTTCGCGCTATCACCTGATCCGCGCCTGCGAGAACAGCCTGCGCCGGCTGGGCACCGATCACCTGGATCTCTACCAGCTGCACAACTGGGACGGGGTCACCCCCATCGAAGAGACGCTGGAGGCCATGACCCACCTGGTGCAAAGCGGCAAGGTGCGCTACTTCGGCACCAGCAACTACACCGGCTGGCAGATGATGAAGACCCTCAGCAAGGCTGAGCTGCACGGCTTCATCAAGCCGGTCAGCCAGCAGATCTATTACACCCCGGAATCCCGCGAGGCGGAGTACGAACTGTTGCCGCTGGCCCTCGACCAGGAGGTCGGCACCCTGGTCTGGGGCCCCATGGGCGAAGGTCTGCTGACCGGCTCGACCCGCCGCGGCAAGCCTGCGCCGCAGGGGACGCGCCAGGGCAGCGATTGGCCCGAGCCCTATGTACACGATCCCGAACGCGCCCTGGACATCATCGAGACCCTGGCCGCGGTGGGCGATGCCCATGGCGTCTCGGTAGCCCAGGTCTGCCTGGCCTGGCTCAGGGATCGCCCGGGCATCACCAGCCTGATCGTCGGTGCCCGCAGCGAAGCCCAGCTGCACGACAACCTGGCGGCCATGGAGCTGGCGCTGACGGCAGAGGAGTCCGCCCGGATCGAGGCGGCGACCCGTCGCGAGCCGCTGTATCCCTATTGGCACCGCATCGTCGCCGGGATGGATCGACTGGATCCGGCCGAGCAGCCGTTCCTGGCCGAGCAGCGCAAGACCCTGGACCAGCGCCGCGACAAATAGGGCGAGCGGCTAACGGCCGGGCTGGGGGAGGGTCCAAGCCTTGGGGTACTCTGGGCCATCCCCTCGTGGAGCCGTGCGATGAAATCGCCTGCCATGCTGTTCGCGCTTGTCTTCTCCGGCGTTTCGCTCTGGAGCATCGCGCCCGCCTGGGCCGATAACAACTATCGCCTGGGCGGCGTCTATGTGAATCCGCCGCCGGGCGCCCAGCCGCCACCCGTCATTCCCCCAGGCAATGCTGGGCGCTGGCAGGGCCGCGGTCAGGGTGACTGGAATGGCGGCTCGCCCGGACGCGGCAATGGTCCAGCCCTGGAGCGCTGGGAGCGCAACGATCCACCACCGCCGCGACCAGGCTATCAGCCGGCCTGGCAAGACCGCCCCGTCCCGCTGCCGCGTCCAGGCTACATGATGCCGGCGCCTGACCAGCCCGGTCGGAATTATCCGCCGCCGCCACCCCCACGACCGGAGCGGGACCCGCATTGGTCCGGCCCGCGCCCTGGCTGGGGCGCTAATCCCCAGTGGCGACCCGGTTTCGAGGTACCGGGCGTGCCGGCCGGTTTCACCCGCGTCTGGTATCGGGACAGTCAGTATTACTACGCCGACGGCTACTGGTATCGGCCCCAGGGGCCGCGCTATGTGGTGACCCTGCCGCCGACCGGGGTACGCGTCAGCGTCTTGCCGGCCTTTGCCGAAACGCTGTGGATGGGCGGCACCACCTACTATTTCGCCGCGGGCAGCTATTACCGCACCGATCCGGGCGGCGGCTTCGTCACCGTCGCCGATCCCAACGTCGCTGCAGTACCGACCACGACGGCAGCGCCTGCCGGGACCGGCTACGATGCCTATGACGTTACCGCCTATCCCTTGCAGGGCCAGCCGCCCGAACGCTACGCCACGGATCGCTACGATTGCCGCCGCTACGCCGCCGGCGAGTCGGGCTTCGATCCCGAACGACCCGGTGCGGTTGGCGATCCCTACCTGACCCAGCGTTTCCGCCAAGCCCTGGCCGCCTGCCTGGCGAGGCGTGGGTATCGGGTGGAGTAGCGCTCAGTCGTTGGTCAGCTGCACCAGGGTGAACAGCCCAAAGGGCGGCACGCTGCTGCGACTGGCGCGGCGCAGGTCTTCGCGGGAAAGGATGGAGTCCATGGCGAAGTCAGGGTGCCAGCCCAGCTTGCGCGAGGCTGGCGCCAGGGTCTTTTCCGCCAGCAGGCGCAGGCCGCTCTCGGCTTGGAAGTGATTGACCAGCAAGAGGTGGCCGCCCGGCTTCACCACGCGCCGCATCTCCTGCATCAGCTTGCGCGGATTGGGCACCACGGAGGCTACGAACATGGCCACGGCGATATCAAAAGAGCCGGTGGGCAGGCCGGTTTCCTCGGCATTGGCTTCGAGCAGCGCCTCCACCGTGGTGATCTCGTCGCGCGCGACCCGCTCCCGCGCCTTGGCCAGCATGTCCGGCGAGAGATCGATCCCGGTGACGCGCTTGTCAGCGCCATAGTGCGGCAGGGCCAGCCCCGTCCCTACGCCTACTTCCAGCACCCGGGTGCCCGCCAGCGCATTGACCGCCGCCACCGCCCGCTTGCGACCGGGCGCAGAGACGCCACCAAACACTCGATCATAGACATTGGCCCAGCGCCGGTAGGCGGAAATGATGGCGGCATTGTCCAGCGCGGAGTGCGGTGCGGACGTGTCGGCGGTATCTAGCGAATAATCGATTTTCTTCGAGTCGTGCATAGCGGCCTTGTCATTGTCGGTAGATGAAAGCAGGGGCGTTACGGAGCTAACTCGGAGCGGCGTCCGATGGTGGAAAGTACATGCCAATGAGCGAAGCGTAAGCAGCTTCGTTATCGCTCGTGTTTTTTTGTAATGGGGTTTGCCACCTGTCTCCTATTCGCAGCAGAACACCCCTAGATCATTTGGATGCTTGATATGGATCTCATCAGGCAAGTGATCTTCTTGTTTTAAAACAATTTATAGGTACTTGGCTAGTTTGTATTCATTTGGTCTTCCCTGAATGAGAAGCTGATTCTTTTATGGATTTTTTTTGTTCATTCAATGAATTTAAAGCTTCATTGTTTTTTGTTCGTTCAAATAAAAGGCTGTATTGGCGAAGATAGAGAGTGCCTACCGCTTTTTATCGATGTCAGAGCAGCCGTTCGAGCCTTGGCTACCGAGGGACAGCAAAGAAGGCTCGACGGCTGGTGTAAGGACGCCTTTGGTCGCATACGAAGCCAGGGATTGCTCATTGTCATATTTTGGTAATAGACAGCTTAATAGGCTAAGCAGAGCAGGCCTGAAAGCGCTAGGCTAGAGCGCTCGGGAACGCGAGGCAGAGACGTTAGCTGGCACATTGATAGCGGGCTATGCTTATGGCCTGTGGGCGTGCCTTTCGTCGGTGTAAGTCGCCGGATACGGCGTGTCCGGTTCGTCCCGGTCGTCCCGTCCTTACGTCCGAATGTCTCTCCATTGCTGATTTTCAGCCGTCTTAAAGGCAGCATTGCCTGGGTGTCCGGAATTGACAAGGCAGATGTGGCGTGAAGAAGGCCGCAGGCTTCACTCTTACAGAATTGCTGATAGTCGTAGGCTTGATCGCTATCCTTGCTGCGATAGCGGTACCTGGTTTCAGCTCGTTGATCCGCTCCAACAGAGTCGTCGGCGCTGCCGAAGAGCTGCAGAATGTTCTTACTTATGCCCGCAGTGAGGCGATGGTTCGCGGCGTCAACGTCGCTGTCACAGCCCCTAATGTCGATGCCTGGACCGGTGCCCTGATTGTCGCCACCGTGAGCAGCACCGTGTTGGGCGAGGCGGAAACGCTGCGCAGTTTCACCAACACCGGCTTGGCCGCTTCGGGGGTCAACAGCACGGGCACCGCTGCCGCACTGACCTTCCGGCCTAATGGCACTCTGGTGTCGTCCGCTGCAGCCACGATCAACGTCTGCGCCAGTAATGACAAAACCACTACCGGTAGGACGCTGACGATCACTCAAGGTGGGCAGATCAGCATGAAGGACTTTCCGCCGACGTCGGCCAAAGCGAGTGGCTGTTCATGAGCGTCTTGCGTCAACGGGGTTTCAGCCTCATCGAGGTGCTGGTCAGTCTGATCGTCATCTGCATTGGCGTTCTGGGCATGGTGGCATTGCAATCTCGTAGTCTGGTGCAGACTCAGGACTCCGTACTTCGCAACAACGCCATCATGCTGGCGGGCGATCTCATAGAAATGATGCGCAGCAATCCCGGGGGGGCCCTTGCCGGAGACTTGTTCAGCGTCACCAGCAAGTACCACAAGGCTACCGGTAGTGACTTTGCCAGCGTTGCGCTGGATTCTGCCGACGACTCGTGCGCCAAGCTCGCCCGAGGTGTTGGGGGGGACACCGTTGCTGGCAAGGATCTGACCTGCTGGCTGCGCCAGGTCAAGGCGCTGCTGCCGGTGACCGATGACCTCATCAAGGCCAACTTCGCCGTTTGCCCCTCGCTGGCGCCACCTGCGGTCGGCAGTACGACACCCTACGATGCCTGTGGCACCGAAAACAGCTCGATAGCCATGGTGGTCTTGGCCTGGCAGGACGCTTCCAGCAATACCCAGGGATGCGCCGGTGGTATCTGCTACTACGTCTTGAGGGCCGAGCTATGAAGCGACAGCGTGGTCTATCCCTGATCGAGATGATGATCTCTCTGATGCTCAGTACCTTCTTGATTCTTGCCGTCACCCAGCTTTATCTCGGCAACAAGCGCCACTACCTCTATCAGGAAGGTCAGGTCGAGAATGGCGACAATGGTCGGCTTGCCCTGTTGCTGCTGGATCAGCAATTGGCGAAGGCTGGCTTCCGTGCCAATCCCGTCGTCAAGACAACTCTGACGGAGGCCTTTCCTAGTCTGGATGGGACCAATGGCTGTCCGGCCTTCGCTGCAGGACAGACCATCCAGCTCACCACGGACGCCAATCAAAGCGGTATCTGCTTTCGCTATCAAGGCGCGGCAAAGGGAACGGACGTCGATTGCCTGGGTAACAAGATCGCGGCTGCTACCCATGGTACCGAGGTTCTCACGCGTATCAGCTATGTGGCCGATGGCAGCGGAACGGGAACCCTTCGCTGCAGCGCTCAAGGCCAAGCCGCTCAGGTACTGGTCAGTGGCTTGACCAGCTTTGTCTGGTTCAAGGTGCCGTCCAGTGCCGACTCCAATCAGGCGATCCGCTATGCGGCCTTGTTTTCCACGACCAAGGATCTCACCGATGGTATCTCCAGTACGGTGATCAATAACTGGAACACCTTGAGTGGGCAGAGCTTGCAAGACAGCACCCACGTGTTGCAGATCGTTCAAGGCAGCGTGACCCTGCGGAATCTGATGCAATGACGGGCGCACCGGTGGCATCGCAACGGGGTGCGGTACTGATCGTCGCGCTGATCATGCTGCTGCTACTCACCCTGCTGGCATTGTCCAGCATGCGTTCCAGTACGCTGCAGAATCGCCTGGGTGGCAGCGTGTCCGAGCAGAAGCGGGCCTACAACGCGGCGGAATCGGCGCTACGCGAAGGGGAGCGCCGGCTAAATGCCCTGAAGTTCACGGCCGTCTTTTCCGCGGCCAGCGCAGGCTATTCAAGCTGCTCTTCGAGTGTAGCGGCCATTGGCAGCAATCTATGCATCCTGCTCGAAGGCAATGATCTCGATACCACCGAGAAAACTCAGGCTTGGGCCAAGACCGCTCTATCGGCAAGCGGTACGGCATCGGCATCAGTCGCCTACAGCGGCTATGACGGCAAGTCGACGTTCAGCCGCTTGCCTCGTTGGGTCGCTACGGTCGTCTCCAGCAGCGGGGAAAGCGATATGTCTCTCGCCAGCCAAGGCAAGGGCATCTACTACTATCGGGTAACCGCCGCTGCCACGGCAGGGGGCGCGCGTTTTCCTGTCATTCTGCAAAGTATCATCAAGGTAGAAGTCCAATGAGCTTGCGCCAATGCTCTGCGTTTCTGGCCCTGTGTTTGGCGCTTCCCTTGGTGGAAGCGGCTACCTTCAACCCGACCCAGCAGCCGCTTTTCTTGACTACCGGTGTCGGGCCAAATTTCTTCATCACCATCGATAACTCCACCAGTATGCAGATGGCGGTGGTGCCGGACGCGTCGAATAACGCCACCATTCGCCCAACTCGCCGGGCCAAATCCGCTACCTTCAATGGGTTGTATTACAACCCTGCGGTCACCTATGCTGCGCCTTACAAGGTCGTTTACGACGCTTCGACAGGCATCTTGACCAAGACCCGGTTGACGACGAGTTTTACTGCAGCCTATGTAAACGGTTTTCGTACCGGTTTAGGGACAGTAGACCTGAGCAGCAACTACAAGGTGAGTTGGGGCTACAATCCCAATATAAGCACGACCGACCCAGAGACCGCCCGTGGCACCACCTATGCCAACCCAGGGCTGGCGACCGGTAGTGTCAGTACCCTGGCAGAAAACCCTTCGGCTGATTTTCCCACTGTTACTTCTACCACCTCCAGCACGGGAAGCAGTACCAGAACGAATAACGTTACCTACACAACGTCCGCCTCCTTCTGTCCCTCTTCAATCAGTGATTCTTCTTCAACTTCAGGCACCACTAGCACCACGTCGAATGGTGTAACTACCAGCAGTTATACGACAACTCGAACGTCGTACAGCAATATTTCCTGCTCTTTCAATTTCTTCAGATACACGGTCAGGGTAACCACCACGTCCACGCCGACGACCTACACCACCACTACTTCTGACGGAGTGAAAGCGGGTGTGGCCGCTTATTACTACATTTACGACACTAAGCTCTCCACGTGCACCACGATTGGCACTCGTAACGATGACTGTTACAGGAAGGTCACGGTATCCAACGATTCTGGTTTGAACGGTAGCGACGAACGCCAGAATTTTGCCAACTGGTATTCTTTCTATCGCAGTAGATCCCTGGCGGCGCAAAGTGCAACCAACTTGGCGATGATTGATGTGGATGAAAATATCCGTGTTGGCTGGCAGGCGCTGGGTAGCTGTACCTTTTCCGCTACATCGCCAAGTTGCCGCGGTATCAATAATTCCAGTTCGTCGGCCTACGACAATCGTCTGCGCCCCTTCAGCGGCAGTCACCGGCAGGCGCTGTTCGATTGGCTTGGCGACATCTACTACGACTCCAGCACGCCCCTGCATTCGGCATTGGCTCGGGTGGGCAACTTTCTATCCACGACTGGCATCAATGGCCCCTATGCCTACAGCCCTGGCAGCACCGAGGCTCCAATCTACGCCTGCCGGGCCAGCTATAGCCTGATGGTGACGGATGGCGTGTGGAACGCCAACTACGACGTGGCCGGCGAGGACAGCAACAGCCAAGAGTTGGGCGATGGCAGGACATACAGCCCTATGGCGCCCTATCAGGACCTCACCAAGGATACGCTGGCGGACTTGGCCTTCCAGTATTGGTACAGGGACGCCAACAGGTCGCTCGACAACAAGATTCCACCTTATACGGCAGTGAGCGGCACTGAGACCCATGGTGACAATAAGCTGACCTCCTACTGGAATCCAAAGAACGATCCAGCCACCTGGCAGCACCTGACCGGTTTCTATGTAGGCATTGGTTTGAGTAGCGCCCTGACCAGCCCGGTCTGGGGTGGGGATACCTACTCCGGTGGTTATGACGCGATCGCCGCTGGCACTCTAAGCTGGCCCAAGGCGGCTTCGGGTAGCGACAACAATGTCTACGACCTTTGGCACGCGGCCATCAATTCACGCGGTGCCTTCTTCAGTGCGGATGACGCCGGTGACTTGGTTAGCTCGCTCGGCGCCGTGGTGACGCGGATCACCCAGTCGAACAATGCCTCCGCTAGCCAGGTATCTTCGCCGATGCTCGACAACAGTTTCTCGTCGAGCTACACCTACGTTCCTACCTTTTCCAGCAGCGACTGGAGTGGAGATCTAGGCAAGTATTTGCGGACCGCAAAGTCTGTCACTCGCCAATGGAGTGCCCAAAGCAAACTCGACGCCACCTATGGCAGTGGTAGCTACACTGGACGAAAGGTGGTGATGGCCAGGTCCGCCAATACGCTGCAGGACTTCAAGTGGACCAATCTCAGTGCTACCCAAAAGGCGTATCTGAACAAGAATCTGCTTGGTACGGTCGACAGTTACGGCTCTCAGCGGGTGGATTATCTGCGCGGCGCGCGTACCTATGAAAACAGCGCTACCACGCCAAGTTTCCGGATACGCAGTCATATCCTGGGCGACATCGTCAACTCGACACCGGTACAGGTAACTATCCCCAGCAGCCCGGAAGCCAAGATGAATGCGCTGGTTTCCTCAGCCAGCGGATCCTATACGGCGTTTCGCCAAAAATGGGCCAGCCGTGCCACACGTATCTATGTCGGAGGCAACGACGGCATGCTGCACGGCTTCGATGATGGCGGTAACGAAAAATTTGCCTTCATTCCCAGTGCGGTCCTGCCCACTCTCTACAAGCTCACCGACGTGAACTACACCGGCGGTGCGCACCAGTTCTATGTCGATGGCTCGCCGGTGGTACAGGACGTCTATCTCGGCACGGACTGGCACACGGTGTTGATAGGGACCCTGCGTGGCGGTGGTCGCGGCCTCTTTGCCCTGGACATCACCGATCCGGACGATATCAAGTTGTTGTGGGAAAAAAGCAGTAGTGATTATCCTCAGCTGGGCTACACCTATGCAAAACCGGTAGTCACTCGGTTGCAGAACGGGTCCTGGGCAGTGGTACTGGGCAATGGCTATGGCAGCAGTTGGACGAACAACGGCGCTATCCAGGAGAATTCCGCTTCGCTCTATCTCCTCAATGTCAGCGATGGCAGCTTGATTTCGCAGTTGACCGCCTCTGCCAGCGGTACGGCGTTGAATGGTCTGTCTTCGCCGCTCGTAGCCGATGTCAATAACGACCTGATTGCCGACTATGCCTATGCAGGTGACTTACAGGGTCGCTTATGGCGCTTCGATTTGGTGGGCAGCAGCGCGACCAGCTACAGCGTTGCCTTTGGCGGCAAGACGCCCTTGTATAGCGCTCTGGCCAGCAGCTACTCGAGCGGCCTGAGCAGCTTTACCCAGGCCATCACTGCAGCGCCTTATCTGGTACGTCATCCATCCGGTACCGGCTATCTGATCGTCTTCGGGACAGGCAAGTACTTGGAGGGCGCCGATGCCACGGCCAATACCACCAAGGCCATGACGCTCTATGGCATCTGGGATCGTCAGGCTACGGGTACCGCCGCCAGCACGACACCGACGTTGACCGTTGCCAACCTGCAGCAGCAAACGCTAGGTGCGGACACTGGCATCTCCTATACCAGCTCTACGGGGAACTCGGTCGCATCCACTGCCAATACGCTGTCCACGACAGCGGTGGACTGGTACACGAGTACCAATACGGCGGGCAAGTATGGCTGGTACGTCAATCTGCCGCTGACGGGCGAGATGGTCATCAACAAGGCCCAGTACATCAGCGATACCTTGCTGTTCACATCGCTGGTGCCCAACGACGATCCGTGCGATTCCGGCGCGGTGACCTACCTGTATGCCCTCAATCCGTATACCGGGGGTGGCAGCGATCTCCTCGAACTTGGGCTGGATACCTCTTATTCACGGCTCAAACTGGCAGGCCTCTATGGCGGCGCCTCTATCTTCACCTATGGCAACAGCGTCGTCATTTCAGGGACGAGCCCGTCCACCACGACTACACTGACCAATGCTGATGGCTCCGTTACCACGACAACCCTGGATCCGAGCCTGCCGAACTCCACGGATACCAAGCGAAAGTTCTCCCGCCAGACCTGGCGCACCATACCCAATCAGAACCCTGACGAATGAAATTTTCGATGCGAGCACGAGGCTTTACCCTGATCGAGCTGATGATCGTCGTGGCGATTGTTGGCATCCTGGCGGCCATCGCCTATCCGAGCTATCAGAACTACATTTTGCGCACTCATCGTAGCGAGGGGCAGGCACTGCTCAATGAAGCGGCAGCGCGGATGGAGCGCTTCTATGCGCAGAACAATGCCTATCCGACCACTGTGAAGGACCTGAACATCGTGAATACCAAGACCGCGGCCGGCAGCGCCAAGGTGTTGTCCAGTAGTGGTCATTACGAGTTGAGCATCGTGGCCAATACCGCTGGTAGCGATGCCTATAGCCAGAATGGTCCTTACCTACTGACGGCGGAGCCGAAGGATACGCAGGCTAACGATGTCTGTGGAAACCTGATGCTTAATGCCCAGGGCGTCAAGAAGGTATCCAAGGGCAACGCCACCGACTGCTGGCGCTAGGTTCTGTACGAAAAGGGCCTGCGCTCGGTGATGCTGCGTTAAAAATCAGCTGGATCGGCAGTCCGATCGGAATGCTCATTTACCATTCGTAAACGCCGCTTCCTCGCCGATTTTTGCCTTGCCTAACCTTCGCTCGGCGACTTTTCGTACAGAACCTAATCCTCCCGTCCCTGCACCAGGCCCGCATCCCGCTCCTGTTCCACGCGATAGCCGCCAAAGCCCAGGGTCACCCGCTGGGTGGCGTCGGCCTTGCCGGCGTCGCGGGCTTCGTGTTCGACCACCAGGCGGTTGAGGCGGTTGAGCAGGTGCATGGATTCGTCGTAGGCGGTGCGATAGAGGCTGAGCGTGGAATCCTCGGTCAGGTTGTGGCCGTAGACCACGTGAAAGGTGAAGTCCGGCGCGGCGCGATCCTGCAGGTAGAGGCGCTCGAAGCCGGCCAGCAGGTCGCCGGTGAAATGGGCCAGCAGCCGCCCTGCGCCTTCCTGGCTCTCGGTGCCGCGCAGCAGCGAACGGGGGGTGAGCACCACCCGGTCTTCCTCGTCGAGGCGGGCATAGCCCTTGCGCAGCCATTCATCCAGCACGGTACGGGCGCGCACGTCGCTGCCGACGCTGGCGACCAGGGCGTCGAAACTCTGTTCGCCGCCACGGCGCTGAGTGCGGGGGAGGGGGCGCAGATTGCCCTTGGCATCGAGCAGATCCAGTCGTGAGGTCCAGGCGCTGAGCACCTGCCATTCCAGGCTGGGCGTGCAGGGCGTACGTTCCGGGCTGGCCTCGCGCAGGGCGCGGACCTCGCGGCGCGGCAGGCCGGTCAGCACCGAGATGCGGCTGTCGGAATTGGGCTTGTCGCGCAGCGGTTCGAAATCCTGGGCGACCTCGAAGTAGGTCTGGCGCAGCAGGCGATCGAAGGTCTGGTAGGTCACGCCGGAGGCGATGGCGATACGCACCAGCCGACCGATCAGGCTACGCAGAAGCAAGGGTACCTTGGTGGAAAGCATGGGGGACTCGACACGGCAGACGCCTGCCCATCTTCGCGGCGCCTTGAGCGCCCGTCAAACCGGCCGGTCACAAAGTGTCGCGGACGCCGCTCAGGCTGTCGTCCGCGGGGCAGGGCACTGCCTAGCCGGGTGTGCCCGATTCGGTCTCGCCGGCCACGTCCGGGTCGTCCGGAAACTCCTCCGGCTCCATGTCGGCATAAGGCAGCTCTTCGGGTGGCGGGGTATTGCTGGGGTTGTCGTAGGTCTTCTGGTCGGCGTCGCTCATGATGGGCTCCTGGGTGGGTGGTGGAGATATCGAACCCCCCTGGGCGGGGCCGTTCCCGAGCACCCCGTCGAGCGCGACCTTGTGTCGGCTGAGTGGCAATGGCCGAACGCCGTTAGCGCGATAGCGGTCCATTTGCTGACCGTCTCATCCGAATGACGGCATCCGAGGAGTCCCGTGATGACCACGCCTACCGCTGTCCATCCGCTGCCGTTCCAGCCCGCCTTCGAACAGGTGCCGGATGATGAAGCCGCCACCATTCGCGAAATGGTGGCGGCCATGAGAGACATCACCGAGACCACCTATGCCCATGGTGGTCATGCCATCCGCAGCGTGCACGCCAAGAGTCATGGTCTGCTCACGGGCCAGGTGACGGTGCTGGATGGTCTGCCGCCGGCCTATGCCCAGGGCGCCTTCGCCACGCCGGGCAGCTATGCCGCGGTGCTGAGATTCTCCACCAATCCGGGCGACATCCTGGCCGACAGCGTTTCCACCCCGCGTGGCCTGGCGTTCAAGCTGATCGACGTACCGGGCGAGCGCCTGCCTGGCAGCGAAGGGCAGGTGACCCAGGATTTCGTCATGCAGAACGCCCCGGCCTTTACCGCGCCGGATCCCAAGACCTTTCTCAAGACGCTCAAGCTGCTGGCCAAGACCACCGACCGCGGCGAGGGCCTGAAGAAAGTTGCCTCGGCAATGCTGCGCGGTACCGAGAAGGTGGTGGAAGCCTTTGGTGGCGAGAGTCCGACGCTCAAGAGTCTGGGCGGCCACCCGGAGACCCATCCGCTCGGCGAGACCTTCTACACCATGGTGCCCTTTCTCTACGGCCCCTATTTCGCCAAGCTCAGCGTGGTCCCGGTGGCGCCCGAGCTGACCGCCCTGACCGATGCCGCGGTGGAGGTCAACGGCAAGCCAGACGGCCTGCGCGAGGCGGTCAATGCCCATTTCGCCCAGCACGGCGGGGTCTGGGAGATCCGCGTGCAACTGGGGGTAGACATCGAGCAGACGCCGATCGAGGACGCCTCGGTGGTCTGGCCGGAAGGCCTGACCCCCTATGTGACTGTGGCGCGCCTGGAGGTCCAGCCGCAACCGGCCTGGAACGAGGCGCGCTCGCGCGAGGTGGACGACGCCATGGTGTTCAGCCCCTGGCACGGTCTGGCCGCGCATCGTCCCCTTGGCGGCATCATGAGATCGCGGCAACCGGCCTACGAGATGTCTTCGCAGTTTCGCAGCGAGCGCAACGGCTGCCCGTTGCACCATCCGTGCGGACCGGTGGAGTTGTAGGCGAGGCTCAGTTGAGCGTGGCGAGTTCGGCGTCGTCGAGTTCGCGGGCGCGTATCGCGGCTGGGCGGCTTATCAGCCCGGCCACATAGCGCTCGAAGTGCGGACGCTTTTCGATAGTGCCAAAGGCCATGCCCCAGGCGAGATGGGCGCCGACATAGACGTCGGCGGCGGTGAAGCGGTCGTCCACCAGGTATTCACCGGGTGCCAGGGCCGCTTCGAGGGTATCCAGCACCTCGGCGAGACTGCCATAGCCGACCGCGCCGCGTTTTTGCGGGTCCTCGGGCAGGACGACGCCCAGCGCCTGGTTGGTGGTGGCGGCCTCCAGCGGACCGGCGGCAAAGAACAGCCAGCGGTAGTAGGCACCGCGCGCCGGATCGCTCAGCGGCGGCGCGAGCCCCGCGGCGGGAAAGGCGTCGGCGAGATAGGCGCAGATGGCCGCCGTCTCGGTCACCACGGCGGCGCCATGGCGCAACGCCGGCACCTTGCCCATGGGATTGATGGCGCGATAGGCCGGGGATTTCATCGCCGGCCCGTAGTCGACCCGCTGCACTTCATAGGGCTGTCCGAGCTCCTCCAGCAGCCAGCGCACGATGCGTCCGCGCGACATGGGATGGGTATAGAGCACAGGCCGGTCGAACATGGTGTAACTTCCTTGAGTTGTCGTACCCCTTAGCATAGGTAGGCCCTGCTCCAGCGTCCATTCACGGGAGAGCCGGTACCCTTCTGTTAGACTGGTAAACCTTTACCAGCCGTTTCACAGGACTCCCGTGCCCTCATCCTTCGCTTCCCTGCCGCTGGCCGAGGCCATGCAGGCCAATCTGGCCGAACTCGGCTACCTGAGCATGACGCCCATCCAGGCGGCCAGCCTGCCCATCATCCTCAAGGGCCAGG
Source organism: Pseudomonas sp. HUK17 (assembly GCF_001566765.1). Taxonomy (NCBI): domain Bacteria; kingdom Pseudomonadati; phylum Pseudomonadota; class Gammaproteobacteria; order Pseudomonadales; family Pseudomonadaceae; genus Pseudomonas; species Pseudomonas sp. HUK17. Next base: position 84,653 of record NZ_LSMW01000011.1, on the reverse strand, counting down.
ACCTCATCGCCCAGGCCAAGACCGGCTCGGGCAAGACGGCGGCCTTCGGTATCGGCCTGTTGACGGGGCTCAACCCGCGCTATTTCGGCTGTCAGGCTCTGGTCCTCTGTCCGACCCGCGAGCTGGCGGATCAGGTGGCCCGCGAACTGCGGCGCCTGGCGCGCACCACGCCCAATCTCAAGATCCTGACCCTGTGCGGCGGCATGCCGCTGGGGCCGCAGATCGCCTCCCTGGAGCATGGCGCCCAGGTGATCGTCGGCACCCCGGGGCGGGTGCAGGAACACCTGCGCAAGGGCACCCTGGTGCTGGACGGCCTCAATGTCGCGGTGCTCGACGAAGCCGATCGCATGCTCGACATGGGCTTCATCGACGCCATCGCTGACATCCTCCGACAGACCCCGGCGCGGCGGCAGACGCTGCTGTTTTCCGCGACCTACCCGGAAGGCATCGAGCGCCTGGCCGAGGATTATCTGCGCGCGCCGCTGCGCATCAGCGTCGAGAGTCAGCACAGCGAGACCCAGATCCGCCAGCGCTTCTACGAGATCGCCGCCCAGGATCGCCTGGCTGCCGTGGTGCGCCTGCTCCGGCACCATCGCCCGGCTAGCGCCGTGGCCTTCTGCCAGACCCGCCAGCAGTGCCAGGAGGTGGTCGAGGCGCTGCACGCCCAGCGCATCTCCGCCGCTGCCCTGCATGGCGACCTGGAGCAGCGCGAGCGGGACCAGGTGCTGGCGATGTTCGCCAACCGCAGCCTTTGTGTGCTGGTGGCCACCGACGTGGCGGCCCGCGGCATCGACGTGGCCGGCCTGGAGGCCGTGATCAACGTGGAGCTGTCTCGCGATCCGGCGGTGCACGTGCACCGTATCGGCCGCAGCGGGCGGGCGGGAGAGCAGGGCCTGGCGCTGTCGCTGGTGGCACCGGCCGAGGCCAGCCGCGCTCAGGCCATCGAGGTACAGCAGGGTTCGCCGCTGGATTGGCAGCCGCTGGGTGCCCTGCGCGACACCCCGGAGCCGCTGGTGCCGACCATGCATACCCTGGCCCTGGCGGCCGGCAAGAAGGACAAGCTGCGCCCCGGCGACATCCTCGGCGCCCTGACCGGCGACGCCGGCCTGCCCGGTGCCAAGATCGGCAAGATCACCCTGTTCGACAACCAGGCTTTCGTCGCCGTGGAACGCGATATCGCCCGCCAGGCGCTGCAGCGGTTGAGCGAGGGCAAGATCAAGGGGCGATCGATCAAGGTGCGGATGTTGTAGGTTGATCTATCGCGGCCATGGGCCGCTCCTACAGGTATCCAACCTATCCGTAGGAGCGGTCGCTACGGCGCACCGGCATGGCCGCGATAGTGGCGTAGGTTGGGTTGAACGTAGCGAAGCCCAACGATGATCCGGCGTACCTCGGGCCGTTGGGCTTCGACGATGGAGCCGTCTCAACCCAACCTACGGCTCGACCTGTGGCGTAGGTTGGGCTGAGCGCAGCGAAGCCCCACGATGATCCGGCGTACCTCGGGCTGTTGGGCTTCGACGATGAGGCCGTCTCAACCCAACCTACGGCTCAACCGGTGGCGTAGGTTGGGTTGAGCGTAGCGAAGCCCAACGGTGACCCATCGTACCGAAGTGCAGGCTAACCCTCGATCCCCATCCGCCGCCTGGCGCGATGCGAGGAGCCATTGCGCACCGCCCAACGCAGCACCGGCGCGGTGGCGCCGATACCGGTACGAATCAGCCGTTTTTGCAACGGGCCCTGGTGGAAACCGAGCTCCTCGCTGGCCCAGTCGGGCAAGAGGTCGATGCCGGCCTGCATCATCAGGGACCCGGAGGGTTTGGCCAGGGCGCTGGGTGCAGGCGCCTGCAGCAACACCCGGCAGACCTCGCGACTGCGTTCGTCGCAGACCAGCTGGGGACGGATCCCCTGGTAGTAGGCGGCGATCTCCGCCCGCGAACGGGGGACGTCGGTCGCCCCCAGGCGTTCGGCGACCAGGGCGATCTCGGCGTAGTAGCGGTCCTGTTCGGCGCCCGGCAACTGGGGATCGAAATAGCGTAGGTAGGCCGCGAGGAAATGACTGACCTCGGCCACGTGCACCCAGGTCAGCAGCGCCGGGTCTTCGGCGCTGTAGGGGCGGCCATCGGCGGCCTGGCCGCGGATATGACGGTGGATGGCCTGGACCCGGGCGATCAGCCGCTCGGCGTCGCCGCGACTGCCAAAGGTGGTGGCGGCGATGAACTGGCCGGTGCGCCGCAGGCGGCCGAGCATGTCTTCGCGAAACTTCGAATGGTCCCAGACCCCGGCCAGGGCCAGCGGGTGCAGCGTCTGCATCAGCAGGGCGGCGATGCCGCCGATCAGCATGCAGGTGAAGTCGCTGTGCACCCGCCAGGGAACGCTGCCCGGTCCGAACAGCCCGGGATCGCCCGGTGGCTGCTCGTAATCGACCTCGCCCAGGGACAGTCCGGTCAGGCTCATCACCTGCCGCTCGATACGCTCACGGATCAGCTCCATGGGCTAGCGCGGCAGCAGGTAGAGGGCGGCGTACTGCAGCAGCATGATGGTCTTGCCGTCTAGCAGTCGACCGTTGCGGGCCATGGCGAGGGCCTCGTCGAAAGGCAATTCCAGCAGCTCGATGTCCTCGCCTTCCTCGTGCAGTCCGCCACCGTCGGCGATGCGGTGATCGGCGCGGTATTCACCGGCGAAGAAGTGCAGCAACTCGGTCACCGAGCCGGGACTCATGAAGGCGTCGAACAGGTGCTGAACGTTGTCCAGGCGGTAACCGGTCTCTTCCTCGACCTCGGCCTTGATACGCGCTTCGGGCGCGGCCGCGTCGAGCAGGCCGGCGGGGGTCTCCACCAGCAGGCCGTCGTCCAGGCCGTTGCCCAGGGTGGGCAGGCGGAACTGACGGATCAACAGCACGGTGCGTCGGTCGCGGTCGTAGAGCAGGATGGTGGCGCCGTTGCCGCGGTCGTAGGTCTCCCGGGTCTGGCGTTGCCAGCTGCCGTCGCGGCGCAGGTAGTCGAAGGTGGTCTTCTTCAGCAGGCCCCAGTCAGCGGAAAGGGTCTCGACCTGCTGGATGCGAACGCGCGGGGTATCGGGCATGGGGGCTCGTCTGGACAGGAGGCTTCGGGCCACGGTAGCAGAAGCGGTGCCTTTTTGAGGCACGCACCGTGACCCCGGGTTCCACCCAGCCGCGAGAACGGCTGCCCCCCGACGTTTAGAACCAGCGGTCGTTCTTCTTCCTGCCCCGCGTCATGGACGGCAGGATCAGCCCGGCCAGCAGGCCCGCGCCGGCGATGCTGCCGCCATAGACCATGTACTGCATCAGTGCCTGCTTGTTCTCGTTGCCGAGCTTGGCCTGGGTGCTGCGCAGTTCCGACTGGGCCTGGGTGAGCTGGGCGTCGAGGTCCTTGCGGCGGCTCTCCAGTTCGTCGATCTGCTGCTTGCGCGAATCCAAGGTCTCCTGCATGCCCTGGACGCGATTCTTCCAGCTGTCGTCGATGGTCTTGAGCTGGCCGCTCAGCTCGGCCACCTGCTGTTCCAGCTGCGGCAGGCGCTCGGCCTGGCCGGGCTTGTCCTGCAGGTCGCTGTTGGGAATCCAGACGGTGCTGCCGCCTTCGCCGCGCACCTGGCTGTAGTCGCCCTGGGTGCTGATCAGCTCGACCTTCTGCCCGGACTTGAGGGTGCCGACGATGCGATAGCCATCGGTAGGCCCACTGCGGACATAGGTGGTCAGGCTGTCGCTGACCCAGCGAGCATTGCCTTCCTGGGCCACGGCGGTGCCGGCCAGGGAGGCGAGGGAGGCGGCCAGGCAGAGGCCGAGATGCGGTAGGCGGGACAACAGGCGAGAAGGGGACATGGGCATGATCGGGTCTGTATGCATGAGCTGAAAAGATGAAGGCCGTGGTGAACAGGCCGGATTATTGTGGGGCAGTACCCTAGCAAGCTGCCGCGATCTATCCGCCAACCCGTAGCGCCCTCTGTTCGAGACGGTGAAGCAGTTCAAGCTTTGGCGGCGGAAAGCGACGGCCAGTGTCATCTTGCCGCCATGTACTGGGTAGCGGAAGGCGCAAAGCCGTTCAGAATCTTGCGGCGCTTCAGAGGCGGTGGAGCAGATCCAGGCTCAAGGCCGCGAGTGCACCCAGACCGGCGCAACCAAAGGCCAGCGCCTTGCCCCACCAGCGTTTCCAGGCGATGGCACCGGCGACCATGCCTACTCCGCAGAGCAGGAGGCCGGACTTGAGATAGAAGTCGGACCAGGCGAGCAGCTGATCGATGAAGTCGAAGAGGTCTTGAAATTCCTGCGGCATGGGGGGCCTCCTGGCGCGTTGGCGCTATTGAGTCGCCGGGGCCGTGGTCGTTCCCTGGCAATCCCCGGCCAGCAGCCGTTCCGCTGAGCCGAAATCGCCCGGCTGGCTGCCCGCGCGTCCGGCCAGCAGCAGGAACTGGCGACCGGCGTCCTGGCTCGGCAGCGCCACCACCGCCAGTGACAGGCGCGGATCCGGCAGTGGATAGGGCGGCTGGCTGGCCAGGACCTGGAAGAAGTCCGTGGCCTGCAACTGGGTTTCGCTCAGGCGCCGCGCCTGATAGCGACTGTCCGCCAGCGCCACTGGCAGGGCGCGCCAGTGTTCATCGATGTCTGGCGCCAGCTGCCACAGCTGTTGGCGCAACTCGGGCCGCAGGCAGGCCAGGTGTACATGCAATTGATCCTGGCTGCGCCCGCTGGGGGCATTTAGGGCGAGGGCGATCCGCTCATCCGCCACGGGTGCCTGGCCCCAGGCGCTCAGATACCAGCGCTGGCGCCAGGCCAGGCCGAGCCAATTGGGTTGGCCTGGCTGCCAGAGCGCCGGACTCTCCAGCCCGCGCAGGGGGCGTAGGGGTACCAGGATGAAATGCTGCCGCTCGCCGGGCGCACGCAGCATGGCGAAGCCGGGATCCTCCACCACCTGGCGACAGGGCGCCGCCAGGCCAGTGAGCCGGGCGTTGGGCGCACAGAGTCCGGTCGTGATTTGGCGCAGCAGCTCGCGGTTGGCGCAGCCCGTCAGCGCCAATCCCAGCATCAGCAGCGACAGCCATCGCCAGCACGACGGACGGATGCTGGACGGCAGCGAACATCTGCGCGAGCTTCGCTTCCAATGGGTATCAAGGCAACGCAGCTGGGAGTCAGCCATGGCCAATGGGTGGGCCGGAGACGGCGCGGTTCAGGAACAGATCGACAGCACGGTGGACGATGCGGTGCAGCGCGCCCGCAGTCGTCTGCATCGAGGCGCGAGCCTCACCCACTGCGAGGAGTGCGGCGACGCCATCCCCGAGGCGCGCCGCCAGGCGGTCCCGGGTGTACATTTGTGCATCCGCTGCCAATCCGAGCAGGACGCCGAAGACCAGCGCGCCGGCGGCTATAACCGGCGAGCGAGCAAGGACAGTCAGTTGCGCTAGGGGCGGATTGGAGGGTGTCATGGTGCGGCGACCCGGACAGGGCTGGACATCTTGCAGGATCGAGGGCTGACGGTTTGTACCATACGGGCCCTTCTTCAGCAGCTGGCATGAGGCGTGCCGGCTGCTGAGTGAGGCTGCCAGCAGGAGTCAGTCGGGATGCACCGCATAGCCTCGCAGTCGGTTACCGTCAGGATCCAGTACGACGAAGCTGCGGTCGAACGGCAGGTTGGCTGGCGGTGAGAGCTCTTCTGCGCCTTGCATGCACCAGCGGTCGTACAGCTCATCCACTGCCGGCATGCTGGCTACCTTAAAGCCCAGTTCACCTGTCGCGCTGCCCGCGCCAACCGCAGGAACCACGGCCTCCCTTGCCCAAAGGCCCAGGGCGAGACCGGACGGGAGCACGAAGAGAGCGAAGCCAGGGCCGTCCTCGACCGGGGTGAGGTCGAGCAATTTGGCGTAGAAATCCCGGCTGGTACGGACATCGGCAACGTAGAACATCAGACTGGTGCTATAGGGCATAGTGCATCTCCTCTGTGGTGATGCCGCCCAGTCTAGGTATCCCCACTGCCAGTTTCTGTCAGTAGTCAGCCAGCCGTGTCGCGCTGGCGCTCCATCTGCTTGCGCCAGTCCCTGAGCAGGGCTTGGCGACGCTGTGGATAGCGTTGCTCACTGGGCTCGACCGCGAGGATGCGATCGGCACGAAAGCTACGGAAGTCCTCACGCAACTCACACCAGCCCAGCAGCACCCGGGCGGCGTCGAAGTAGGCCAGCGCGAAGGGCCAGATGGTGCGCCGGGATTCGCTGTCAGTGGCATCGCGATAGACCAAGGTGAGCTTGGTTTCCTGGCGTATGGCTTGACGCAAGATCGCCGGATCGACCTGATTGCGGGGTGTTTCCCGACTCGGCCCGATAAGCAGGGTGGTCATGGCCAGCTCGTTTTGCAGCTCGCTCGGCAGGACCGCGGAGATTCGGGCCAGGGCATTGCTGGCCGCCGCCGCCAGGCTGCCATCGGTGCGTTCGGCTACCCAGCGCGAGCCGAGCACCAGGGCCTCCAGTTCTTCGGGCGTGAACATCAGCGGTGGCAGCAGAAAACCCGGTTTGAGGATATAGCCGACACCCGGTTCGCCCTCAATGGCCGCGCCCAGCGCCTGCAGGCTGGCGATATCGCGGTACAGGGTGCGCAGACTGACCCCTGTTTCCGCCGCCAAGGCGCGGCCACTCACGGCGCGGCGGTGCCGGCGCAAGGCCTGGAGCAGATCGAACAGGCGTTCTGAGCGGGACATCCGCGCAGTTTAATCCTGCGGATGGCGATGCTCTAGCAGGGCTGTAGACGTCGCTCGGCGACGTTCAGGTGCTGGCCCAGTTCAGCCAGGCCAATTGCATCGAGTTCGTTAAGGTCGCCAGCGCATCTTTGACTATTCAGGATCAAGCAACTGGGATATCAGGCATCCTGCCGATAACCAAGGCGTAGCCGCAGCCGGTCGTTGACGAGCATCAGGGCGCGGCCGGTATCCGCAGGCCGCGTTGCACCGCCGGACGGGCGAGGAAGGCGTCCAGGGCGCGACGGACGTCGGGAAAATCCTGAAACCCGACTAGGTCGGCCACCTGGTAGACCTCCAGCAGGGCGCGGATCCAGGGGAAGGTGGCGATGTCGACGAGGCTGTAGTCCGCGCCCAGGATCCAGGCGCGGCCCTTGAGCTGGCCATCCAGTACGCCGAGCAGGCGCCGCGCTTCGGCGGCATAACGCTCGCGGGGCCGCGGGTCTTCGATGGCCTTGCCGGCGAATTTAGTGAAGAAGCCGAGCTGGCCGAACATCGGACCAATGCCCCCCATCTGGAACATCAGCCACTGGATGGCTTGGTAGCGCCGGGCCGGATCCTCGGGCAGCAGGCGCCCGGTCTTTTCCGCGAGATAGAGCAGGATGGCGCCGGACTCGAACAGTCCGAGGGGTTCGCCACCGGGACCCTCGGGATCAAGGATGGCGGGGATCTTGTTGTTGGGGCTCAGCGAAAGAAATTCCGCGGTGTGCTGATCGTCCTGGCCGAAGTCGATGCGATGCACCTCATAGGGCAGGCCAAGCTCCTCCAGCAGGATGGCGACCTTGACGCCGTTGGGCGTGGGCAGCGAGTAGAGCTGCAGGCGCTCGGGATGTCGGGCGGGCCAGCGCTGGGTAATGGGAAAGCGGGACAGATCGGCCATGGTGGACTCCTTGGAAAGAGGACGGTTTTGGGTGAGACCGGCCGGCGCGGCCCAGGTTGCCGGTCTTCAGCGAAGCGGAACTTAGCGCGCTGCCCGCCTCTCCATCTGGGGAGTGCCCGCCTTCAGCCCCGCACCCGAGGACTCCCGATGCTTCCCCACAGTCAGCAGGGCAGCGGTTCGCCCACCTTCGTGCTCATGCACTTTCTCGGCGGCTCCCACCGCACCTGGTTTCCCACCGTGCCCTATCTGGATGGCGAGCACCGCTGCGTGGCGCTCAATACGCCAGGCTTTGGCGATGCCGCCGAGGTTGAGGGCTACAGCGTGGCGGAGATGGCCGATCAAGTGGATGCCAGCATCCGCGCCTTGGGTCTGGACCGTTGCATCCTGGTCGGCCATTCGATGACCGGCAAGGTAGCTGTGGTGCTGGCGGCGCGGCGGCCGGAGTATCTGGTCGGCCTTATCCTGGTGGCGCCTTCGCCGCCCGGGCCGCAACCCATGAGCGAGGCGGACCGCGATGCCCAGCGCGCCTATGGCAAGAGCCGGGCGGAGGCCGAGGCCTTCGTCGACGACTCAAGCGCCCATCGCCTGCCGGATCCCATTCGCGAGGTGGTGATCGCCGACGCCCAGCGGCTGAATCTTCAGGCCTGGCGTGCCTGGGTCGATCACGGCAGTCGTGAAGACTGGAGCGATCGGATCGAGACCCTGGATTATCCGGTGCTGCTGGTCTGCGGCGCCGATGACCAGCAGGTGCCCGGTCCGGACGAACAGCGCCGGACCACTCTGGCGGCCTTTCCCAATAGCCGACTGGAGGTGATTCCCGGTGCCGGCCACCTGATGCCGCTGCAAACGCCCCAGGCCCTGGCGCGGTTGATGCTCGATTTCGCCCGGAAGCTCTGATCCATGGATTCGTTGACCCAGGCCGTACTCGGCGCCACCGTCCAGACCGCGCTGTTGGGGCGCTGGCAGGGCCGCCGCGCCCTTCTCTATGGCGCTGCTCTGGGCACCCTGCCGGATCTCGATGTGGTCATCGACTACGGCAACGCCGTCAACGAGATGACCTACCACCGCGGCTTCAGCCATTCGCTGTTCGTGCTGACCGGGGTGGCCCTGTTGCTGACCTGGCTGTGCGGGCGCTGGCGCAATCCGGGTTACAGCCAGCGACGACTGTTCCTGACCCTCTGGCTGGTGCTCATCACCCATCCGCTGCTGGATGCCTTCACCACCTACGGTACCCAGCTGTTCTGGCCTTTGCCGAGCACCCCGGTGGCCTGGTCCAGCGTCTTCATCATCGATCCGCTCTATACCTTGCCACTGTTGCTGGCGGTGCTCGCCGGGCTGGTGGCTGGCCCGCGTGGACGCTCGCCACGGCTGGCCGTGGCGGCGTTGGCGCTGTCCACGGGTTATCTGGGCTGGACGCTGGTGGCCAAGTATTCCGCCGAACACCAGGTGCGCGAGGTGCTGGCAACCCAGGGGCAGACGGACGCGCGCCTGTTCAGCGCGCCCCTGCCGTTCACCAGTCTGCTCTGGCGAGTCATGGTGGACGATGGTCCGGAGCGCTACCGGGAAACTTGGGTCGGCCTGTTCGACGACCGCCCGCCGCAGCTGGTCCCGCTGCCGCGAGGGGGCGAGCTGGCACCCATCCTCGCCGATTCCCCGGCCGAACAGCGCCTGCGCTGGTTCACCGACGACTGGCTGAGGTACGACCGCCTCGGCAACGACCTGGTGGTGACCGATTTGCGCCTGGGTGCCACCGGTTACCACAGCTTTCGCTTCGTGCTGGCTCAGCGCGACACGAGCGGCTGGCGGCTGGTGGCCGAGCCTTCGTTGTGGCCGCGCGAGCGAGGTGGTCGCGAGCAGCTGACGGTAGTCTGGCGCAGACTCTGGCATCCGGAGCTACCGGCGCCGGTGGCGGAGTGGGCCGCACGGTTGTCGCGGCTGCCGGACTGACGCCAGGCGTCCAGCAGCACCCGCCACCAAGGACGGCGGGCTTCGTGCAATGCCGTCAGGCGATCCAGGCCGATGTCGGCCAGTTCTTCGTCCGACAGCTCCAGCAGGGTGCGGCGGGTGCTCAGCTGGCGCTGGAACAGCAGCCAGCAGCCGCTGGTGTGGGTCCGATCATGAAGGCGGGCGTCTCTGGGCATGGCGTCTCTCCTGTGCTGTCCCCATGCTCCGCCGTTGGCCCGTCCAGGGGCAGGTCCAGGCCGGTCGGTTGTCCGCCATACAGCCGCCTTACAGCAGGCAGCTGTATGGTAGGTGGCGTGGCCATCTGTATGGGGCGCGATCCGGTCCGGCACCGCTATAGTCCGGACATGAATCGCTATCAGCTGTTGGCCGACGCGCTCGGCCGCCGTATCGAACAGGGCCTCTATCGACCGGGCGAACGCCTGCCGTCGGTACGGGCCCTGGCTCAGGAGCACGGGGTGAGCCTGGCTACGGTGCAACAGGCCTATCGGCTGCTGGAGGATCGCGGCCTGGTCGAGCCACGGCCCAAGTCCGGCTATTTCGTCCGCCTGGAAAGACGCGCCATCGAGTTGCCGCGGGTGACCCGACCAGCGCGTTGGCCGGTGGAGGTCTCCGGCTGGGAACCGGTACGCGAGCTGATGACCAGCACCCCCGACTCGGTGCGGGTGCAACTCGGTCGCGGCCTGCCGGATACCGAGGCGCCGACCCTGGCGCCCTTGCTCGCCGGCATGGCACGCCTGGCGCGGCGACCAGGCAATGCCGGACTGTCCTACGACAGCATCCAGGGTGTGGCGGCGCTGCGGGAGCAGGTCGCACGACTGCAACTGGATGCCGGCTGCGTGCTGACCGCCGACGAGATCGTCATCACCAGCGGTGCCCACGAGGCGCTGGCCACGGCGCTGCGGGCCACCTGCCAGGAGGGCGACATCGTCGCGGTGGATTCGCCGACCTTCCACGGGGTGATGCAGACGCTCAAGGGCCAGGGCCTCAAGGCGCTGGAGATCCCCACCGATCCGCGTACCGGCATCAGCCTGCCGGCGCTGGAACTGGCCCTGGAGCAGTGGCCGGTGCGCGCCATCCAGCTCACCCCCAGCTGCAACAATCCCCTGGGCTACTGCATGCCCGAGGCCAACAAGCGCCAGCTGGTGGCCCTGGCGCGCAAGCACGACCTAGCGGTGATCGAGGACGACGTCTATGGCGATCTGCTCTATGGCTATCCGCGCGCGCGGGCGCTCAAGGCCTTCGACGAGGACGACCGGGTGGTGCTCTGCAGTTCCTTCTCCAAGACCCTGGCGCCTGGGCTCAGGGTCGGCTGGGTGGCGCCTGGGCGCTATGCCGAGCGCATCCTGCACCTCAAGTACATCGGCACCGGCTGCACCGCGCCCCAGCCGCAGCTGGCCATCGCCGAATTCATCGCCGCTGGCCACTACACGGCCCATGTCCGGCGGATGCGCGCCCAGTACCAGCGCAATCGCGACCTGATGAGCGCCTGGGTGCAGCGCTACTTTCCGGCCGGCACCCGGGTCAGCCAGCCCCAGGGCAGCTTCCTGCTCTGGGTGGAGTTGCCTGAAGTCTGCGACAGCCACAGACTCAATCGCGAATTGCTCGCCCAGAGCGTCCAGATCGCCTGTGGCAGCATCTTTTCCGCCTCGGGCAAGTACCGCAACTGCGTGCGGCTGAACTATGCCCAGGCCCAGCGCCCGGGGATCGAGGAGGGGGTACGGCGCGTCGGTGAAGCGGCTTGTCGGCTACTCGACGAGGCGCTGGCGCGGTCGGCGGCGGTGCCGGTCTAGCCGACCCTGGCGTACAGCGCGAAGTCTTCGCCACCGAGACGAGGTTTCGCCCGCCCTCTACACTGGCAGTTTTGAGCGAGGACTCCCTATGCCACCCCGTCTCTATCTGGCCGGCCCCGAGGTCTTTCGCCCCGACGCCGTCGCCCATGGCGAGGCCCTCAAGGCGCTGTGCGCTCGTCACGGCTGCACGGGCCTGTTTCCGCTGGACAACGCCATTCCCCCGGAGCTGAGCGAACCGCGCGAGCAGGCAGTCTGGATCTATCAGGCGAATCTGGCGCTGATCGAGCAGGCCGATGGCGTCCTGGCCAGCCTGGATTTCTTTCGCGGCGCCGAGCCCGACAGCGGTACCTGCTTCGAGGTGGGCTATGCGGTGGCGCTGGGCAAGCCGGTGGTGGGCTATGTCCCGGAGACGGGTAGCCTGGCCGAGCGGATTCGCGCGCGGCATCCCGAGTGGATGGGGACCGGGCTGCTGGATAAAGAGGGTTGGACGCTGGAGGAATTCGGCTTGCCGCTCAACCTGATGTTGGCGGTACCGGTCAGCATCGTCGTCGGTGGGCCGGAGGTTGCCCTGGCGGTGTTGCGCGAGCGGCTCGGCTAGCGAGTCAGGTGGGTATGACCCTCACCCCGGCCCTCTCCCAGGGGGGAGGGGGTGGTTGGAGCGAGGTCAGCCGCGTGCCAGGGACGCCAGCTCGTCCAGCCCGCTGTGGCCGTCGGCATAGGCCGCGCGGAAGCTGTCGCGCTGCCGCCAGCGCGCCCAGAAGGCCGCCAGATGCTCGAAGCGCTCGTCCAGCGGGGTCTGGTTGGTGGGGAACTTGGAGAAGGCGATGGCGGTGCACAGGGTGATGTCGGCGAAGGTCGGCGCTGCGCCACCCAGCAGCCACTCGCGACCATCGGCCAGGTGCCGATCCACCAGGGCCGCGTGCATCAGGGCCTCCTTGCGGCAATGCTCGCCCCACTGCGGATTGTGGGTCAGCTCCAGCTTGTGGCCGAGGCCTTCGTGCTGCACATGGAACATGGTCACGATGCGATAGAGCACATGGACGAAGATGCGGTCGTTCCACATGGCGTCCTGGCCCTGCTCCAGCGGCGTTTCGCCCATTACCTTGCGGCCGGGATAGCTGTTATCCAGATAGCGGGCGATGGCCGCGCTTTCGGCCAGGTAACCGCCCTCGGCGAGCTCCAGGGTAGGCGTCTCGCCCCAGGGATTGCGCTTGAGGTGCTGCCACTGGCGCTGCTCGCCCTCGGGCGCCATCTTGAGGATGACCTCCTCGAACTGGTCGGCGATGTCCTTTTCATGGATGAACAGCCGTAGGCGCTGGGGATTGGGAAAGGCGGACGGCGAGGTGAAGAGGCGTAGCTTGGCCATGGCGGACTCCGGAAAAGGAACAGACGAAGCATGCGACTGCGGGCAGTCCTGCAGCGTTCGTAAAGGGCGACCAAGGATGCTGGGCCAGGGCAGGAGATAAATAACCAAACCTCTGTATGCCGTCCATGCACAGAGTCGATTGGTCAGGTCGGCGTTTAGCTCACGAGGCCAAGCGCCGTAGGTTGGCGCTGAGCGTCGCGAAGCCCAACAGCGTGGCTGGGCCTTGGGTGATGTTGGGCTTCGCTGGCGCTCAACCCAACCTACGAAAGCCAGGCCTAGCACCGTAGGTTGGCGCTGAGCGTTGCGAAGCTCAACAGCGTGGCTGGGGCTTGGGCAATGTTGGGCTTCGCTTGGCGCTCAACCCAACCTACGGAACCGTGGCAACAGCGGGGCTGGGCCTTGGGCAATGTTGGGCTTCGCTGGCGCTCAACCCAACCTACGGGTGCAGGGCCAACCTGCGAAACGTCTCAGTTGGCTCTCTTGCTGTCCACCTGGTCCAGGCGGCCGCCGCGAAAGGTGAGGAAATACAGCATGCCGTTCCAAGGGCCGTAGGCCCATTCTTCGACGAATTCGACCTGGCGATAGCCGTAGCCGTCGGTGACCTGGCGCTCGCCCAGGGGCGTGACGCTCAGGGGGTCGCCGCACTTGCTGCGAACCTCGTGGGTGGTGGAGCCGGTGGAGACCAGGGCGCTGCCGCAACGCAGCGACGCGGCCTGGCTGGTACCGGTGGCGAGCAGAAGCAGCAACAGCAGGGCGCGAGAGGTCATTGGCGCTGGAACTCGATGCGACTGAGGCGGTTGGCTTCGAAGGTGAGGATGTAGTTGGCGCCGTTCTTCGGGCCGTACACCCATTCTTCGATCACCGCCTCGCGGCGTTCGTTGCGGCCCAGTTCGTAGCCCACCAGGTCGCGATGGGCGGGTTCGCCGCATTTCTGCAGCACTTCGAAGGCGCGATCGCCCCGGCTGACCAGGGCGTTGCCGCACCTCATGGAATCGGCGGCGGCGCCGGTGGCGACCAGCAGGGTGAGGGCGGCGAGCAGGCAACGCATGGGAGTCTCCTGACCGGTCAGAGCACCCCGAGCTGCAATTGCGCGGCCGTGGGCGATTCGCCGGATTGGGCTTGAGTACTGACGTCCAGCAGATAGACCCGCTGGGCATCCAGTTTCGCCGTCTCCACCAGATAGGTCTTGATGGCCCCCGCGCGTTGCTGGGCCAGGCTGCGCAGGAGGCCGTCGTTGCCGCTCCAGGCTTCGAGCACCGCTTGGCGCAGGCGTGCCGTGCGGGTGGCATCGTCAAGACTATCCCATTCCTGCGGCGGTTGCGCCTGCAGTCGCAGGCGATACAGGCCTTCCAGCAGGGGCGCGCGCATGTCGGCGGGCACCTGCAACTGGCTGGGATCGGCCGGCACCTTGTCGCCGCGGCGCTGCAGCAGGTTGAAGTACTGGGTCTGGAAGTCCTTTTCCAGCTGGCTGGCGGCCAGAGCGCGGCCATCGCTGGCGGCGCCGGCATGGCCCTTGACCTCCACCGTCAGCTGCGGGCGCTGGCGCAGGGCCGCGGCCAGTTTGTCCAGCTCGCCGCGGGCCTGGGCCGAGAGGGTGGTGCTGCCGGCGGCGAAGTCGATGGCGCTGAGATCCGCTTCATGCCCGCCGACCAGTCCCGCCAGCATGCGGAAGGGCGCCTGGACGGCGCGGCTGAGCACGTTGCGCAGGGTCTGCCAGACCACCGGCATGACGCTGAAGTTGGGGTCGGCGAGATTGCCCGCCACCGGCAGGCGCAGGTCGATGCGACCGTGGCTGTCCTTGAGCAGGGCCACGGCCAGGCGCACCGGGAGGTCCACGGCGTCCTTGCTGTCCACCCGCTCGCCCAGTTCCAGCTGGTCGAGCACCACGTGGTTCTGCGCCTGCAGCCGGCCGTCGTCGATGCGGTACTGCAGATCCAGGTCGAGGCGCCCCTTGCGCACCGCATAGCCGGCGAACTTGCCTGTGTAGGGCGACAGGGTGGTGAGTTCGACCTGGCGAAAATAGGCAGTCACGTCCAGTTGCTGCAGGGGGTCGAGGGGATCGAGACGGCCCTTGATCTCCACCGGGGCGAAGCGGTCGACCTTGCCGGCGAGGTGGATGTCGGCCGGTTTCGAGGCGGCGGTATCGAGGGTACCGATGCCGCCTTCCAGCGACTGGATATTGGTGGCGAAACCGGGCTTCAAGCTGTTGTCGGCGAAATCGGCGCTGCCGTCCTTGATGGTCACCCCGCCAATGCGGATCTGCAGCGGTGGCGAGCTGTCCTTCGACGCGGTTTTCGGCTGGGGCACCAGCAGGGCGCTGAAGTTGTTGCTCAGGTCTTCGTTGATCACCAGGGTGCCATAGGGCTGTTCCAGGTCGATCTTGTCGATGACCAGCCGCTTGCCCAGTTCGAAGGCGATGCCTTGCACGTCCAGCCGCTGCCAGCGCATGAAGTCCTGCTGGTGCAGGGTGTCGAGCACATGCACCTGGGTGACCTGGGCCGCGCCGCTGACGGTGAGCCCCAGCGGCTCGCCGGGTTTCAGGGCCACCTTGAGCCGACTGGCCAGCTGGCCGCTGCGGATCTCCAGGCGCACATAGGGGCTGAGATAGGGCTGAGCCTGGCGCAGGTTGAGTTCGTCGATGCCGACGTCGAAGCTGCCCTGCAGGGGACTGAGCGCCAGCTGGCCGCTGGCGGTGATGCGGCCGCGATCGCCCAGGGTGGTCTTGAGCGCCAGGCCAAAGGGTTTGTCGCCGGCGGTATCGAAGCCTTTCACGGCCAGATCCAGGCCGCTGAAGTAGAGACTGGCCGGGTCCTGTGGCACGCGGTCCACCAAGTGCAGCTGGTTGTCGCTGAGCTCGGCGTCGTCGAGCCGCACGCGCCAGGCCGGGCCACTGCTGGGGGCATCGCTGGTGGGGAAGAGTTTCTGCCAGTCGAACGTGCCGTCCTGCTCGCGATTGCCCCAGGCATCCAGGCCGTTGCCGCGCAGGCGGGCGATGCTGACTTCGCGCTTCTGCAGGTCCAGACCGATGCCTTCGACGGCCAGGCGCTTGAAGCTGGCCTTGGGTTCGGCACCGACCGCCTGCACGGCGACGTCGTCCAGCGCCAGGCGGCCCTGGCTAAGTTGCAGTTGCAGGCTCTTGCTCAGGTCCAGGCGGTAGTGGGTGCTGGCTTCCAGGCGCCCCTTGCCCAGCGCCAGGGGCAACTGGTTGCGCACATAGGGCCACCAGGGCGCCAGGCTGACGCCCTTGAGGGTCAGGTCGCCCTCGCTGCGTAGCGGCAGGAGATCCAGGCTGCCCTTCCAGGTGAGCTGGCCGCCCTGGGCAGTGGTGGCGGTCAGTGCCAGTTGGCCCGGGGTGTCGCCGCTACGGGTGCGGAAATCCTGCAGGGTGGCATCCAGGGGGGTGAAGGTGGCCTCCACCGGCTGGGCGCCCTGGGCGTCGAGGAAGTGCAGGCGGCCGCCGACCAGGGCGATGCGCTCGATGTGCACCGGGAAGGGCTGGCCCGGCTCTGCAGCGGCCGGTGTCGGCGAGGCGGTGGTGGTGGGGTCACTACGCCAGAGCTGGGCCAGATTGACTTGGCCGCCCTTGGCGATGCGCAGGTCGACCTGGGGCTGGTCGAGGCGTACCTCGGTCAGGTGCAGGGTGCGGCGCCAGAGGCTGTCCCATTGCAGATCGGCCGAGAAGCCTTCGGCGGCAATCACGGGATGCTCCGCCGAGCCGATCAGCAGCTTGTCGGCGTGCAATTCAAGGGTGAAGGGGTTGAAGCTCAAGGCCTGCAGGCTGGCCGGCTGGGTGAGGCGCTCGGCCAGCGTCTGGTTGAGGTAGTGCAGGGCGAGGCGCGGTCCGACCAGGAAACCGAGCAGACTGTAGAAGGCCAAGAGCGCGAGCAGCACGAGGCTCGCTTTCACAATTCTGGACATGCAGGCATCTAGGACGGCGAAGGTGGCCGGATTATGGCACGGCGCCTCCGGCGACAAGGGCGGTGGCTGTCCCAAAAGCTATGGGTCTGACCTTCTGTAGCCGCCTGGCGACCGTACGGCGGGCCTTGGTAAAAATAGTCATCCTTTAAAGTGTTTGAAACGTTATTGCAATAAATCTGTAGTGAAGTGACCGCCCGCGCCATCCTCTCGGTCCCTTTCCATGAATCCCTCTCGTTCTCTGCGTGCTCAATTGCTGCTGCTCATTGGCGGTGGTCTCGTCCTGTTGCTGGGGCTGGCCCTGGCCGGTTTCGGCTTGCTGTCCCGGCAATTGGATGGCTATCAACGCCTCCTCACGGGTCCGCTGGAGGAGGCGCGCCTGGTGGACGCCACCAATCTGGCGTTCAAGTCGCAGGTGCAGGAGTGGAAGAACGTATTGCTGCGCGGCGGTGCTGCCGACCAGCGTGAGCGCTACTGGAAGCAGTTCCAGGAAGAAGAAGCTCGGGTCCAGGCGGCGCTGGAACAGTTGCAACGCCGGGCCGACGAACCCGAGCTGCGTCAGCGCCTGCAGCAACTGGCCCGGAGTCACAGAGATATGGGCGAAGCCTATCGCCACGGGCTGGCGGCCTATGTAGCGGCGGACTATGTCGCCGCCCAAGGCGATGTCGCGGTCAAGGGCATCGACCGGGCGACCAGCGAGCAGCTGTCCAGTCTGGTCACCGACCTACATAAGCGGGCCAACGACCAAGCCGGGGCCCTGAGCGCCGAGGCACGGCGCACCGTGCTGCTGGCAGTGGGCGCCATGCTCGCCTTCGCCGCCCTGATCGCCCTGCTCAGTGCCTGGCTGGTCAACCGCCGCATCGTCGGACCGCTGGCGCGGGTCACCGAGCAGCTGGTCCAGCTCAGCGAGGGGCGCCTGGGGCAGCCCCTGGCCGAGTCGCGGCGCGACGAGGTGGGTCGGCTGGCACGCGCCGCCAATCGTCTGCGCGACTTTTTCGTCGATCTAGCCGGCCAGTTGCGCCAGGGTACCGGGGCGCTCGATGCCACCACCCAGGAACTGGGCGCCATCGCCCAGCGCAGCGGCGAGGGCATCCGCGATCAGTTCTCGCGTACCGATCAGGTGGCCACCGCCATGCACGAGATGAGCGCCACCGCGGAGGAGGTGGCCCGCCATTCCGGCAGTGCCGCCACGGCGGCCAATGACGCGGATCGCGCGGCTCGGGAAGGCGAGACGAGCATGACCCAGACCATCGCCACCATCGAACGGATGCATGCTGAAATCACCCGCACCGCCGCCGTCATCGCCCGCCTGGAGCACGACAGCGAGCGTATCGGGAGTGTGCTGGAAGTGATCCGCGGCATCGCCGACCAGACCAATCTGCTGGCGCTCAATGCCGCCATCGAAGCCGCTAGGGCAGGGGACGCCGGACGCGGCTTCGCCGTGGTAGCCGATGAGGTGCGCAGCCTGGCGGTGCGCACGGCCAGTTCCATCAGCGAGATCCATCAGTTGATCGCGACGCTGCAGGGCGCGGCCCACGAAGCCGCCGAAGCGGTGCGTGCGGGCGCCGCCGAAAGCAGTACCGGACGCGATCAGGTGGTCGCTTCGGGCGAGCGGCTGCGCAGCATCACCCTGGCTGTGGAGGCCATCCGCGACATGAACCGGCAGATCGCCACGGCGGCCGAGGAGCAGACCTCGGTGGCCGAGGACATCGCCCGCAACCTGGCGGAGATCGTCACCGTGGCTCGCCACAATGAAGATGACCTGGGGCGTACCCAGAGCGCCAGCGAACGTCTGCAGGGCGTTTCCCAGGATCTGTCCCAGCTGGCCGGTCGGCTGCGGGACTGATCGACGGTCACGCCGCCGTCGAGACGCTGGCTAGAGGTGTTCAGAAGGCAACGGAGTGCTCTGGCAAGGCACTTTGCCATGATCCGTCCGTCGCTCCGGATTAAGTTTGACTTAAGCACCGCCGACTAGTCTCGCGAACAGGTTGCATTCTCAGGAGGAGGCGCGGCGACGGGTCGAGCGGCTCGTGGCGAGACGACAGGAAGGCATGGGCAACCGCGAATCGAGAAACCGCGCCGCCGCCGGGAGTGCCAGATGTCCAGTCCGATCCAACTCCGTTCCATCCAGAAGAAGATCCAGTTCCTGCGTACCACCTTCAGCTATGTCGGCTGGTCGCTGTTCGGTCTGCTGCTGTGGGACGTGGCGGTCACGGTGGACGCCATGCTGTTCGTCGACGACCGCTTCGACCTGCCGCTCACGCCCCTGACCCTGCTGTGCTCGGCGCTGGTGGTGCTGATCAGTTTTCGCAACAGCAGCGCCTACGCCCGCTGGTGGGAGGCGCGCACCCTGTGGGGCGCCATGGTCAACAGTTCGCGCAGCTTCGGCCGCCAGGTGCTGACCCTGATCGACGATAACGGCAAGGCGCAGAACCGAGTCAAGGCGGTGCTGCTGCGTCGGCACATGGGCTATCTGCACGCCCTGCGCGCCCAGCTCAAGCGCCAGGACCCGGCCCAGGCCGCCGCGCCTTATCTCGCCCGTCATGAACTGGCACTGGCCGAAGGCAGCCTCAACTTCGCCAACGACATCCTCGCCGGCACCGCCGAGCTGATCGCCAGCGAATACCGCCAGGGCCGCCTGGACAGCATCCGCCTGGCGCGGCTGGAAGAAACCCTGGTGGACATGTCCAACTGGCAGGGCGGCATGGAGCGCATCGCCAATACCCCCTTGCCCTATCCCTACGTCTGCTTTCCGCAGCTGTTCAGCTTTCTGTTCTGCATCGCCATGCCGCTGGGCCTGGTCTCGACCCTGGGCTGGTTCACCCCGCTGGTGTCCACCGTGGTCGGCTTCATGCTGCTGGCGCTGGAGCGCATCGGCAGCGATCTGCAGGCCCCCTTCGCCGACAGCCAGCACCAGATCACCATGGACAAGCTGTGCGCCACCATCGAGGCCAACCTGCTGTCGATGCTGCGGCCGCGCAGCGAAGAGGGCAGTGCGGTGCTCCTGGCCCAACCCGAGACCGACGCCGCTCTGACCCGGCAGGTGGCCTGATACGCCGGCATCCTGAGATGGCGACCCTCTGCGAAGTGTGAAGACGTACGGAAAGTGGCGGGCCAGAGGGATTTCTTTGCTATCGATACGGCACTAGCGCCGCTTCGCTCCGGTCACATTTTGCAATCTCCCCTGGCAGCGGTGGTTGGCTGAGATCCGTCGAGTCATACCGACGGCCTCTGGTGGGCTAGGGCGAGAGGTGCCGTGGGGCGTTTTGTCCTGCGACTCTTAATCTCGCTACGGATGCCCGCTCATGTCCGAAACCCGTGCCCCGGCCACCGCCGCCAGCGCCGAACCCTCGCGCCGCGCGCGCCATGCCCTGGATGCCCTGAACTTCACCCTGGCTGACGTCCGCGACGGCCTGGGCCCCTATCTCGCCATCTATCTGATCGCCGTGCGCGGCCCGGGGGAGGGCTGGAACGAGGCCACCGCCGGTTTCATCATGACCCTGGCCGGCATCGCCGGGCTGATCGCCCAGACCCCGGCCGGCGCCCTGATCGACCGGACCCGCCACAAGCGCCTCATGGTCGGCGTCGCCGCTCTGGTGGTGACCGTCTGCAGCGTGATGCTGCCCTTCGTTTCCAACTTCTATGTGGTGGCGGCCACCCAGTCCTTGGCCCATGCCGCCGCGGCCCTCTTCGCCCCGGCGCTGGCGGCCATCACCCTGGGGATCGTCGGACCCAAGGCCTTCACCCGGCACATCGGTCGCAACGAGGGTTTCAACCACGCTGGCAATGCCGTCTCGGCGGCTCTGGCAGGTGGGCTGGCCTATTTCTTCGGCCCCACCGTGGTGTTCTGGCTGATGGCGCTGCTGGCGGCGGCCTCCATCGTCGCCATCGTCCGTGTCCCCCAGGACGAGATCGACGATGACCTGGCCCAAGGGCTGGGCGAGGAAAACGGCGCTCGCGACAGCAAGCCGGTGTCGGCCTGGCAGGCGCTGCTGGCCAATCGCAAGCTGCAACTGCTGGCGTTGCTGGCGGCCATCTTCCACCTGGCCAATGCCGCCATGCTGACCTCGGTCGGCCAGCAGCTGACCCATATCGTCGGCAAGGACAGCGCCACCTCGCTGGTGGCCGTCTGCATCGTCGCCGCCCAGTGCGTGATGGTGCCGGTGGCCATCCTGGTGGGGCGCAAGGCCGACGTCTTCGGGCGCAAGCCGATCTTTCTCTTCGCCTTTGCCGTGCTGGCCATCCGTGGGGTGCTCTACACCTTTTCCGACAGCCCCTATTACCTGGTGGCGGTGCAGCTGCTCGACGGCATCGGTGCCGGGATCTACGGTGCCCTGGTGCCGGTGATCGTCGCCGACCTCACCCGCGGCAGCGGGCGCTTCAACGTCAGCCAGGGCGCCATCGCCACCGCCCAGGGCCTGGGCGCGGCGATCAGCGCCACCATCGCCGGGATCATCATCGTCCGCTTCGGCTACGCGGCGGCCTTCACCACCCTGGCCGCCATTGCCGCAGTGGGCTTCGTGCTCTATCTGCTGCTGATGCCGGAGACCCGCGACCGCCAGGTGGTTGCCGATGCTCGATCAGGCGCCATGGAGCCTCCGCAATCGGCCGGATTAGGCTAATGTCTGCCGCTTTCCCGCTCGATAGAAGGCACTAGGCGTTCATGGGGTCACTCGCGCTCTCTCCTCACCTGCTGACCTGGATCATCGCCGGGGTAGCCACCCTGGGCGTGGTCTCGCGACCGTTCGGTCTGCCAGAGGCACTATTCGCCGTCGCTGGCGCTGCGCTGCTGGCTCTGTTCGGCCTGTTACCGCTGGACGGCGTCTGGCACGGGATCGCCAAGGGTACCGACGTCTATCTGTTCCTCATCGGCATGATGCTGCTGGCCGAGATCGCCCGCAAGGAAGGGCTGTTCGACTGGGTCGCCGGCCACGCGGTGCGTGCGGCCAAGGGCTCGGCGCTGCGGCTGTTCGCGCTGGTCTATGGCGTCGGTATCCTGGTCACGGTGTTTCTTTCCAACGACGCCTGCGCCGTGGTGCTGACCCCGGCGGTCTACTACGCCACCCGCGCGGCGAAGGTGAAGAATCCGCTGCCCTATCTGTTCTCCTGCGCCTTCATCGCCAATGCGGCGAGCTTCGTGCTACCGATCTCCAATCCGGCCAACCTGGTGGTCTTCGCCGAGCACATGCCCGAGCTGAGCCGCTGGCTGGCGCTGTTCACGGTGCCGTCGATCCTGGCCATCGCCGCCACCTTCCTCACCCTCTGGGCGACCCAGGCCAAGGTCCTGCGTGCCGAGCAGCTGTCCGAGGGGGGCGCGGTGGACGCGCTGCCCACCACCGGACGCATCGCCGGCTGCGGCCTGATCCTGACCATCCTGGTGCTGCTCGGCGCCTCGGCGCTGGATCTGGAGCTGGGTCTGCCGACCTTCCTGGCCGGCTTCGCCACCTTCCTGGTGGTGGTGGCCTGCAAGCGCGGCGGCGGTCTGGAGTTGCTCAAGCACATCTCCTGGGGCGTGCTGCCGCTGGTGGCCGGACTGTTCGTGCTGGTGGAGGCCCTGGAGACCACCGGAGTGCTGCAGGCGCTGGCCAATCAGCTGCAGGCCGCCGCCCAGGCGACCCCAGAGCGCGCCGCCTGGGGCGCCGGGCTGCTGGTGGCCTTTGGCAGCAACCTGGTCAACAACCTGCCAGCCGGGCTGCTGGCCGGGGCGGCGGTGCAGGCCGCCCATGTCTCGGAAAAGATCGCCGGTGCCGTGCTGATCGGCATCGACCTCGGCCCCAACCTGTCCATCACCGGCTCCCTAGCGACCCTGCTGTGGCTGGCCGCGCTGCGCCGCGAAGGGCTGTCGGTGAGCTTCTGGCAATTCCTCAAGCTGGGCGCCGTGGTGATGATCCCGGCGCTGTTGCTGGCCCTGGCTGCGCTTATCCATCTTTGAGCCAGCTCTGACGGACGGTCTCCAGGCGTAGCGGCGTTGCCGCTGCGCCTGGGGCACTATCGGGATTCGTCGCTACGGAGCATCGCCCATGGCCATCGCCCGCTACACCGGCTTCGCCCAGGCCCTGCACTGGCTGACCGTCGCCCTGCTGTGCCTGCTGCTGCCCTTCGTCTGGGTGGCGGAAAACTTTCCGCCCGGACCGGTGCGCACCCTCTGGTACCTGCTGCACGAATCCACCGGGATCTCGGTGTTCCTGTTGATCCTGATTCGCCTGAACTGGCGCTGGCGGCATCGGGCGCCGCCGGCCAATCCGCGCGACGGACGCCTGCTGCGGCTGCTCGCCGGTCTCAATCACGGCCTGCTCTATGCCGTGCTGCTGCTGATGCCGGTGACCGGCTACCTGATGGCCGGCCAGGGCCAGCCGGTGCCGGTGTTCGGGCTGTTTTCCCTGCCGGGTTTTCCCCGTCACGAAGCCCTCGGCATCCTCGCCAATCGCATCCATGTGGCCGGTCAGTTCGCCGTCTATGGCCTGGTGCTGCTGCACGTGGCGGCGGTGGTCTGGCATGTGGCGATCCGTCGGGACGGCACCCTGGAGCGGATGCTGCCCGAGCAGCGGCCTTAAAGCGTCAGGTCCCTTCCACCAGCAACCGATCGCGCTCCAGCAGGGCGGGCAGTGTCTCGCGCAGGTGGTCGACCAGGGTGCGGATCTTGGCGTCGAGGAAGCGCCGCGACGGATAGAGCGCATGGATGTCCAGGCCATAGAGCCGGTGCCCGGGCAGTACGCGTTGCAGGCGGCCACTGGCCAGGCCGGCGACCGCGGCGTACAGCGGCAGGGCGCCGATACCCAGGCCGCTGGCCACGGCTTCGGCCAGGGCATCGGCGGTGTTGACCTGGAAGGGCGGCCGATCCACCGCCACCTCGGCTATCCCTTCAGGCCCCTCCAGCAGCCAGCGATCCGGCGCCATGGCCCGATTGACCAGGCGCAGGCAGCGATGCCCGGTGAGATCCGCGGGCGTGGCCGGGCGCCCCTGGCGGTTCAGATAGGCAGGCGCCGCGCAGAGCACGCTATAGGTACTGCCCAGATGCGCCGAATGGAAGGCCGAATCCGGTAGGCCAGCAGCCAGGATCAGCGACAGGTCGTAGCCTTCCTTGAGGATGTCGGTGAAGGTGTTGGTCAGTTGCAGGTCCAGATCCACCTCGGGATAGCGCTCGGCATAGCCGGCCAGGCTCTGGATCAGATAGTGCTGGCCGAGGCCGGTCATGGTGTGGATGCGCAGCCGGCCGCGCGGCACGGCCAGGGCGTGACGGGCCTCGGCATCGGCTTCATCGAGGTCGGCGAGGATGCGCTGGCAGCGCACCAGGTAGCGTTCGCCGGCGTCGGTCAGGCGCAACTGGCGGGTGGTGCGGTGCAGCAGTCGGGTCTGCAGATGCTGCTCCAGCTGGCTGACCGCCCTGGATACATAGGCGGTGGTGAGTTCCAGCTGGCGCGCGGCGGCGGTGAAGCTGCCGGTCTGGGCCACGCAGGCGAAGGCGCGCAGATTGAAGAGATGATCCATGGACGGGGCAGGGCGGTGGAAAGGGGCATTGTGGGCCATTACCCGCCCGTTGGTTAACGCTCTTTGCCGCCACACCCGACTTAATCGCCGTGGGGTGTGCTTCCTAGAATGGCCGCCGAGGCGCTGCGCCTCCTCCCCTCCGGTCGCTCCCGTCGTTGCCCACCATGCCCTTCGCTTCGCCGCTCTTCGCGCGACACCCCACTGCTTCCCCACGTAGACGCTGGCCCAGCCTGAACGCCTGGCGCCGCGCCGGTCGCGAATGGGCCCGCACCGATGGCCAGACCTGGGCCTTCATCGCCAAGGCGCTGTTGGCTGCCACCCTGGCCCTGTGGCTGGCCTATCGCCTGGAACTGCCGCAACCGAGCACCGTGCTGGTTACCGTGTTCATCGTCTTGCAGCCGCAGAGTGGCCAGGTGCTGGCCAAGAGTTTCTACCGGATCCTGGGCAGTCTCGCCGGGCTCACCTTCACCGTCGCCGCCATCGCCCTGTTCGCTCAGGAGCGGGTGCTCTTGCTCGGCGCCCTGGTGCTGTGGATCGGCTACTGCACCCGGGGGGCGGCGCGTTATCGCGACTTTCGCAGCTATGGCTTCCTGCTGGCCGGCTACACCGCCTGCCTGGTGGGGCTGCCGGCGGTGGCCCAGCCCCAGGGCGCCTTTCTGCAGGCAGTGTGGCGTCTGTTGGAAATTGCCCTTGGCATCTGCTGCGCCGGGGTGGTAAGTGTCGCGATCCTGCCGCAGACCACCCGTGGCGTCCTGCGCCGGACCCTGGCCCAGCGCCTGCGCGATTTCCTGGCCATGGCCCATGACGGTCTGCTGGGTAGCCTCGATGCCGAACGCTTCGCCGGACTCAGTGCGCGTTTCGCTGCCGATTCCGTGGGCTTCGAAAGCCTGCGCAGCGCCAGTGTCTTCGAGGAGCCCTATCTGCGCCGACGCAGCGGACGCCTGGCCGCCCTGGGCAATCGCCTCATGCTGCTCAACACCCGCTTCCATGCGCTCTACCAACTGCTCGACCGCCTGAGCGATCGGCCCCGGGCCGTGCGCCAAGCGCTGGCGCCCGCCCTTGGGCTGATCGCCGCCGTCCTGGCGCCGGCCCTGGGTCGCCTGCCGGAAGAGCGTGACCTACGCCGCCTCAGTGAGCGCCTGGCTGCGGAGCGCGAGACGCTGATGGCCGCGATCCGCAGTGGCCGCCAGCAGCTGATCCGGATCGTGCCCGCCACCCAGGTCGACCGGCTCGACTACGACACCGCCGCCGAGCTGCTCTATCGCTTCGCCGAGGATCTGCACCTGCTGCTTGGTGCCCAGCTGGCACTTGAGGCGCCGGCTAGTACGACACCCGCTCCCCGGGAGACCTTCACGCCCCTGGCCAGCCGTGCGGTAGCCTGGATGGCCGGGCTGCGCAGCGCCCTGGTGGTACTGGGCGTGGGGCTGTTCTGGATCGAGACCGCCTGGCCGAGTGGCGCGGCCTGCACCCTGGCCGCGGCGCTGATCTCGGCGCTGGCTTCCACCTCGGCCGATCCGCGCCGCTATTGCCTGCAACTGGCCGGCGGTACCCTGGTCGGGGCCCTGGCCGGTGGCCTGCTGCAATTCCAGGTGCTGCCCTGGATCGACGGCTTCGCCCTGTTGCTGCTGACCCTGACACCAGTGTTCGCCGCTGGCGCCTGGCTGATCACTCGACCGCGGCTGGCGGGCTATGGCACCGGGCTGATGGTCTGGTTCTGTTCGGCGGCCCTGCCGGGCAATCTGCCGCGCTACGACGCCGATGTCTTCTGCAACACCTACCTGGCCTACGGGGTGGCCTGCGCGGTGGCGGTAGTGGCGGTCAGTGTACTTCTGCCGCCCAGCCAGCCTTGGGTCTGGCGCCGGCTGGAAGATGCCCTGCGCGAGCGACTGGTCCATGCCAGCGGGGCACCCCTGGCCGGTCTGAGTGGCCGCTTCGATTCCGGCCTGCGCGATCTGCTCAACCAGGTGCAGGTGCTTACCGTCGGCCAGCCGGAGGTGCAGCGGCGGCTGCTGCGCTGGACCTTCCTGAGTCTGGAGCTGGGCCACGCCATCATCGAGCTGCGCCTGGAGCAGGCCGCGCTGCCACCCCTGCCCTGGTATCGCGAAGAGCGTGCCTGGCGCCTGGCCATTCGCGCCCTGGGGCGGGCCCTGGTGCGATTGTTCCGCCAGCCCAACGCCGCCAACCTGGCCCGCGCCCTGGGCGCCGTGGACCAGGCCATCCTGCTGGCGCACCAGGCCCAGCGCTACCTGGAGCCCAATCCGGGCGACTTCGATCGCTCACCGCTGCGCCGTATCGCCAGCTACCTGCATTTCATCCGCACCTCGCTGCTGGCGCCGGATTCGCCCCTGGCCGGGTACCTGCCGCCGGCCCGGCCACCGGCGCGGGACGAAGGCTGAGCAGCGCTTCTGGAAATATTGGCTAGGCTTACGAACGGGGAGGGCCGTCAGACCCTCTGCCATGCGACTTTCGGCACAACCAGAACAAGGCCCGCCTGCCCATGCCCGTCCGCTTCGTCCGTCCGCTGCTCTGTTCCGCCAGTTTTCTGCTGACTCCCCTGGCGTTTGCCTTGGAGGCTCCTGGCGCCCCCGGTGCCACGCCCTTCTGGTCCTATTCCGGCAAGACCGGCATCGGCACCAGCTACGAGGCCTATCGCGATGGCGCCTACAGCGACCAGGCCAGCACCGGCCGCGTCTCGCGGGTGTGGTTTTCCCTGGCCCAGGGGGTGGTCACCGAGACCATGCAGGGTCTCATCCACGAGGCGCAGCTGCGCGAGATGCAGCTGGTGATCCGCGGTCCCGACTTCACCCACCTGGAGCGCGACGACACCGACAGCCGCATCGAATACCTGGCCACCGATGCCGCCGGCCGGCCCACCTCGCTGGCCTACAAGATCGTCAACCGCGACCGCCAGGGCCGCTACGAGATCGAGAAACACGTCTTCACCGACCCGGACCAGGACACCCTGGTCATGCGTGTCATCTTTCGCAGCCAGGACCCACGCATCCAGCCCTATCTCTATGTCGATCCGGCGCTGGCCAACAGCGGTAGCCACGACCGCGCCGCGGTGAAGGGTGGGGTGCTCTACGCCAGCGAAGGCGAGCACGCCCTGGTGGTGAAGGCCAGCCAGCCGCTGCAGACGCCCACCGTGGGCTTCGTCGGCAGCTCCGACGGCCTCGACGACCTGCGCCGCAACGGCAAGCTGACCCAGCTCTACAGCAGCACCGGCGACCAGGCCGGCAACGTCGCCATGCTGGCCAAGCTGCCGCTCAAGGGCGCCGAGACCACCCTGGACGTGGTGGTGGGCTTCGGCGCCAATCCGCGCCAGGCCGAGGCGGCGGCGGATGCCACCCTGACCCGTGGCTACCAAAAGGTGCTGGCCCACTACAACGGCGAGGGCGACGCCATCGGCTGGCAGGACTACCTGGCCGGTCTCGACCAGCTGCCGCGCCTGCAGGCGCAGGCCGGCGACGGCGGCAAGCTGGTCAATGCCAGCGCCCTGGTGCTCAAGGCTCAGGAGGACAAGACCCACGCCGGCGCCCTGATCGCCTCGCTGTCCAATCCCTGGGGTGAAACGGTGCCGGCGGGCAAAGGCACGACCGGTTACAAGGCGGTCTGGCCACGGGACTTCTACCAGTGCGCCATGGCTCTGCTGGCGCTGGGTGACCGGCAGACGCCCAAGGTCGCCTTCAGTTACCTCAAGCAGGTGCAGGTGGATGCCAATACCGCGCACAAGCCGGCCGACAGCTCCGCCTTCATCCATCAGCAGAAACGGGGCGACGAGGTACGGGCACCGGGCGCTACCGGCTGGTTCCTGCAGAAGACCCATGTCGACGGCACCATCGAGTGGGTCGGCGTGCAACTCGACCAGACCGCCATGCCCATCATGCTCGGCTATCGCCTCTGGCAGGGTGGCCTGCTCGGCGATGCCGAGATCGACCGCTGGTACCGCGACATGCTCAGGCCCGCGGCGGATTTCCTCGCCCGTGACAGCCAGGTCAACCTGGGCTGGAACACCTGGCAGGTCAAGCCGCCGCAGACCCAGCAGGAGCGCTGGGAAGAGCAGTGGGGCTATTCGCCATCCACCACCGCGGCGGTGATCGCCGGTCTCGCCACCGCCAGCGAGCTGGCGCGCCATGCCGGCGACGAGGCCAATGCCAGCCGTTACCGCGATACCGCCCGGCACTATTCCGGCCAGGTGGAAAAGACCATGGCCACCACCCAGGGCAGCCTGGGCGCCGGCAACTACTACCTGCGCATCACCCAGAACGACGATCCCAACGACAAGGGCAAGCTGGTGGACAACAACAGCCGTCCGGGCCTGCCGGAGGACCAGGTGCTGGACGCCGGGTTCCTCGAACTGGTGCGCTACGGCGTGCGACCGGCCAGCGATCCCCTGGTGCAGCAGAGCCTGGCGGTGCTGGATGACGAAGGCCTGCCGGAGAATCTGCGGGTCAAGTACAGCTTCCAGTACCCCGGCGTCAGCGGCACCTTCCCCGGCTGGCGGCGCTACGGCAACGACGGCTATGGCGAGAGCGAAAGCTCTGGCATCAATTTCCCGGCCACCGAGCAGCCGGTGCCCAACTCGGGGCTGCGTGGCCGGGTCTGGCCGATCTTCACCGGCGAGCGCGGCCATTACGAGCTGGCGCGCCTGGTCCTGCAGGGCAAGCCGGACCCGGCGGCGCTGGGCAAGCTGCGTGACACCTACGTCCGCGGCCTGGAGCTGTTCGCCAACGCCGGCCTGATGCTGCCCGAGCAGGTCTGGGATGGCGTGGGTGACAACCAGCGCCACGGCTACACCCAGGGGCAGGGCACCGATTCGGCGACGCCGCTGGCCTGGTCCCACGCCGAATACGTGAAGCTGCTGCGCTCCCTGGCGGACGGCCAGGTGTGGGATCACTACCCGGTAGTGGCGCGGGCACTGGCGCCCTGAAGCAAGCCAGTTGTCGGATCGCGAGCGCTGTTAGCGCTCGCGATCCGATAGCAGCTCTGGTCGATTTTGCTTCAGCCAATGCGTGACGTGCTGGAGCAGGACCTCGGCCTGCTGCAAGGCCTCCTGCGCCATCGAATCGCTGACTAGATCGCCCGAGTAGTCGATGACGTTGCGTTGCTTGCGCAAGGTATCCAGTACCAACATTGTCGATGTATCAAGCTCGACGGTCCGGGGCAGTGACTGGATCATGGTCTGATGGTGACCGGGCCGGCTAGTCAGGGTCCGATAGCCATTGGCCTGAAGCGCTGCGTTCGCGCCCTGCATGATTGCCTTGTAGGCCAGATCGAAGCGGCTTTCGCTGCTCAGTATTGGTAGACACGCATCGGTCAAGCTACGTTGCGCTGCCTCCAGCAAGCGCTGGATGCTCGCAGGGTCCGGTGTGATCGCCTCAAGACTCTTGCCGAGCAGATTATCCAGGGTCATCTGTCCTTCCTTGTGACAGGTACGAAGCGTCGCCGATGACGAACACCTTGGGCTTTTCCAGCAGGTCCGTGATGAAGGCTCCTCCTTCCGCCAACAGCCTCTGCCATTCCTCTCGCGGGTATACCTTGGGATTGATCTCGCGCCCAAGCGTCTCCTGACAGGGATAGAGCGATGTCACTACCTCGCGGAAGGTCACGGTACCCAGGATCATGAGGTCAATATCGCTTCCAGCGCTTGCTTTGCCGCTAGCCATCGAGCCGAAGACGAAAGCTGCCGATATTCGGTCTGCAATGGGGCTCAGCGCCTCGGCCAGAATATCGGTCAGGCCACTGGTCTTGCGCAAGATGCTCGCCAGCTCTTCGAAGATGGGGCACTCCCGATTGGCGCGATAGTGCTGTTGATTACCCACGCGCGTCTTCACGGCCAGACCTGCCGCGACCAGCTTGACGAGCTCACGGCTCAGGGTGCCAGACTGGGTCTCGGTCAAGCGCGCGATTTCGCGCTGATGGTAGCTGCTCTCCGGATGGAGCAGAAGAAGTGCCAGGACCTTGCGGCGATAGTCGGGAAATAGAACGGAAGCAAGGGACATAAGAATTTTTTTGCTGCCTTTTGGGCTGCAATTGAAGCCTAAAAGGCAGCAAACAACCAGTGTGATTGCCCTTGGTGTATTCCAGCGCCTGAACAGCCGACCAACGGTAGCGCGTTACTAATGCCCGTGCCAGGGCTGCTGACCCAGGGCAGCGAAACGTTGAACCCAAGGGAACGCCTGTAACAAGACTTGTCAGATGGGCGTTCTCGCGCTTAGCTGAGGCAGCGGATCCTTCCGCTCGCCGCGGTTCTCCTCTCTTTCCGGTCCGTCTGCCCTCGGTCGCGTACCGCGCGGTAGCGTGCCCGGCTGTCACGGTTTTCTCTCGCTCGCTCCGGCGACCGCTCCGGCGGTCTGGGGGCGAGTCTTTGCCGGTTCCTGTCAAGAAGGTCACGGATATGACTGACGTCGCTCTCCCCATCGCCCTTTACCTGGGCACCTTGGTGTTGCTGGCCTTCGCCCTGCGCCGCAGCCCGCTGCTCACCCAGGAGACCCTGGCGCGCTCCTCGCCGCTGGATGCCCTGCGCGGCATTCTCGCCACCGCCGTGGTCTGCCTGCATTTCGTGCTGACCTATCATCTCAAGGCCGAGGGTCAGTGGCGCGAACCCGACAGCGATCTGCTCTACAACATGGGCGTGGTGCCGGTGTCGCTGTTCTTCATGATCACCGGCTACCTGTTCTTCGGAAAGGTCTACCGGCGCACGCCGGACTGGGGCGAGCTGCTCCGTTCACGGGTACTGCGGGTGATGCCGCTGTACCTCTGCGTGGTGGCCGTGGTGGTGCTCTTCACCCTGATCCGCACCCACTTCGTCATCGGCGACGGCCAGCACTTCATGCTCGAACTGCTCAGCTGGGAGCTGTTCTCCGGCTTTACCCTCAATGGCTTGGAGGAGAGTGGCTGGATGACCGCCGGCGCCCACTGGACGTTGCGCTACGAGGCGCTGTTCTATCTGGCGCTGCCGATCATCGCCGCGCTGTTCAACCGCCGCGGTTTCGGGCTGCCGCTGCTGGTCTCGGTGCTGCTGGTGGGCGGGCTGGTCGCCGCCGGCTATCACTATCAGGTACTGGGCGCGCGCTTCGGGCTGCTGTTCCTGCTGGGATTCCTGCCGGTGTTCGTCAAGGTTCATCTGCCGGGCCTACTGGCGCGGCTGCGTACGCCCCTGGTGGCGGCGCTGTCGCTGGCGCTGGTGGGCTACGCCATGACCCAGCCGGACTACAGCCTCAGGCAGATGCTCGCGCTGGGCTTGCCCTTCGCCGCCATGGCCGCCGGCAACGATCTCTTCGGCCTCCTGCGCAGTCGCGGTCTCAAGGTGCTGGGCGAGATCAGCTACAGCCTCTATCTCACCCACGGCCTGCTGCTCTATGGCCTCTTCACCCTGCTCAACCTCGGCTCGGTCGAGACCCTGGGCACGCTCGGCTTCATGTCGCTGCTGCCACCGGTGCTGGTGCTCGCCTGTCTGCTGTCGATGCTCAGCTACCGCTGGATCGAGCGTCCGCTGATGCATCTGGGAAGGGCGCCGCGGCGTCAGCAAGTCCCCGCGTAGGGGGAGGCGCCGCAGCTGCAGGATACTCCAGCAGAAAGGCCAGGGCCTGGGCGCAGGAGGCCTCCACCTTGAGGTTCAGCAACTCGTCCGCCCGTGTCCGGCCATAGCCCAGGGCGGCGATGGGCAGCCCGGCACGGGCTGCTGCCTGGGCGAAGCGAAAGCCCGAATAGACCATCAGTGACGAGCCCACCACCAGCAGCGCATCGGCGCGGCCCAGGTGGGCGAAGGCGCGCTCCACCCGCGCGCCGGGCACGTGTTCGCCAAAGAACACCACGTCCGGTTTGAGCAGGGCGCCGCAGCGCGGGCAATCCGGCACGCGAAAACTCATGAAGTCCACGCCTTCCAGATCGGCATCGCCATCCGGCGCGGTAGCCGCGTCCAGCTGCAGCCAGTCGCCATTGAGTTCGCCCAGCCATTGCTGGAATTCCTGGCGCGGCAGGCGCATCTCGCAACCCAGGCAGCGGATCTGGTCGAGGCGGCCGTGCAGGTCGATCACCGCCTCGCTGCCGGCGGCCTGGTGCAGGCGATCGACGTTCTGGGTCAGCAGCATCTCCACCTGGCCGCGTCGCTCCAGGGCCGCCAGGGCCTGGTGGGTGGCGTTGGGCCGCGCCTGGCAGAAGCGCGGCCAGCCGATCAGGCTGCGCGCCCAGTAGCGGCGGCGCAAGAGTTCGTCGCCGACGAAGGCCTGCAGGGTGACCGGTTGCGGGCGCTTCCAGGCGCCGTCGCGGTCGCGGTAATCGGGAATGCCGGAATCGGTGCTGCAACCGGCACCGGTGAGCAGGAAGATCCGCTCGTGCCGGGCGATAAAGGACTGAAGCTCGGGCAGGGACATCGGGCACCTGGAGTTGCGGACGATACCCCCAGCTTGGAAAGGGTTATGCCGGGAGGCAAGCCGCAGCTGACGAACGTCCTGTCCGTCGTGCGGCGCTCGCAGGTCTAGTAGACCGGGACGTAGATGTAGATCTGCGAATCCTGGGCGTCCACGCCGGTGAAGGCCTCTGTGTAGTGCTCGAAGCAGGCGCCTGGACGCGGTTGCAGGCCACGGGCGGGGAGCAGCTCGGCGAACAGTCGACCGAGGCTCTTGGCCACGCTGGGTGCGGTGCCCAGGTGCACGTAGCGGGCATAGCGACCCTCCGGCAGTTCCTGGCGCACCATGCCGGCGGGCAGGGGCGCGCCCGGCGCGGTCGCCACGGCAGCCAGGTAGTGCATGGCGCCGGCCTGGCGCCAGCTCAGGCCGTACCATTCGGCGTCGCCTTCGCGGCCGGCGATTTCCCCGGCGCGGTCGGCGAAGCGCCGCCAGAGGGCGGCGATGTCTTCGCCCTGGCCAGGCTCGAACAGCAGACCGGTCACTTCCAGGGCGGGATGGTCGACGATTTCCAGCGACATGGGACAGACTCTCTCGAAGATGCGATGAAGGCCGCCACCTTACTCCAGCGGCGCCCTGCGGTCAGCCGTGAAGGCCGTCGGACGAAAGGTCGCAGCCGCCGCAAGGGCTTAATCCAGACCTTGCGAAGGCCCTTCGCCGCTTCGCTAAAATGCTAGTTTGAATGGTTTTTGACGAAGAAAGTCAACGCTTCGCTCGAACTGCCAGGCCTCGGTTAGGACGAAGTCCTACCGTGATGTGCCTGGAGTTACCTAAAAAATGTCGATCAAGGTATCGCGCCGCAACTTTCTCAAACTCAGTACGGCAGGGGTCGCCACCTCGAGCATGGCCATGCTCGGCTTCGCCCCTGAACCCGCGCTGGCGTCCATTCGCTACTACAAGCTCGCCGCCGCCAAGGTGACGCGCAATACCTGCACCTACTGCTCGGTGGGTTGCGGCATGCTGCTCTACAGCCGTGGCGATGGCGGCATCAATACCGTCAGCGACATCTATCACGTCGAAGGCGATCCAGATCATCCGGTCAGTCGCGGCTCCCTCTGTCCCAAGGGCGCGGGAGTGCTGGACTTCATCAAGAGCGAATCGCGCCTTTCCCATCCCGAGGTCCGCGAGCCTGGCAGCAACGAGTGGAAGCGCATCAGCTGGAACGAGGCGCTGGACCGCATCGCCCGCTACATGAAGGAGGACCGGGACAAGAACTTCGTCACCCATGACGCCGATGGTCATCTGGTCAACCACTGGACCACCACTGGCTTCCTGGCGGCGTCGGCCTCTTCTAACGAGACCGCGTACCTCACCCAGAAGGTGATCCGCAGCCTCGGCATGCTGGCA
Source organism: Pseudomonas sp. HUK17 (assembly GCF_001566765.1). NCBI lineage: Bacteria > Pseudomonadati > Pseudomonadota > Gammaproteobacteria > Pseudomonadales > Pseudomonadaceae > Pseudomonas > Pseudomonas sp. HUK17. The sequence goes on along the minus strand of NZ_LSMW01000011.1, from coordinate 50,760 downwards.
ATCGACAACCAGGCGCGCGTTTGACACGGACCGACGGTGGCAGGTCTTGCCCCTTCGTTCGGCCGCGGTGCCATGACCAATCATTGGGTCGACATCCGCAACGCCAATCTCATCCTGTCCATGGGCGGCAACTCGGCCGAGGCGCACCCGGTGGGCTTTCGCTGGATGGTGGAAGCCAAGGAAAAAAACAACGCCAAGCTGATCACCATCGATCCGCGCTTCACCCGTACCTCGGCGGTGGCGGATTACCACGCCTATATTCGCACCGGGACCGATATCGTCTACCTGGGCGGGCTGATCAACTTCCTGCTCACCACGGACCAGATCCAGCATGAGTACGTAAGGGCCTACACCGACGTCGCCATCATCGTGAAGGAAGACTACGGCTTCCACGACGGTCTCTTCTCCGGCTTTGGCGAAGACAAGCGCCGTGCCTACGAGAAGTCCAGCTGGAGCTACGAGTTCGACGAGCGCGGCATGGTCAAGGAAGACCCCACCCTGCAACACCCGCGCTGCGTCTACCAGCTGATGAAGGCGCACTACAGCCGCTACACCATCGAGTTGGTGGAGCGCGTCTGCGGCATGCCCCGCGAGCAGATCCAGACCACCTGGGACATGATCGCCGAGACGGCGCGCCCCGAGCGCACCATGAGCATCCTCTATGCGCTAGGCTGGACCCAGCACTCCATCGGCGCCCAAATCATCCGTACCGCCTCCATGGTGCAGTTGCTGCTGGGCAACATCGGCATGCTCGGCGGTGGGGTCAACGCCTTGCGCGGCCACTCCAACATCCAGGGCCTGACTGACCTGGGCCTGCTCTCCAACCAGCTGCCGGGCTATCTCTATCTGGCTTCCCACGAGGAGCAGGAGTACCGCGAGTACATCAAGCGGCGGGCCAAGCAGCCCCTGCGTGAGGGCGAGGTCTCCTACTGGAAGTACTATGAGCGCTTCCATGTCAGCCTGATGAAAGCCTGGTTCTCCGAGGCGGCGACCAAGGACAACGACTGGTGCTACGACTGGCTGCCCAAGCTCAGCGAGCCGCTTTACGACGTCCTCCACACCTTCGAGCGCATGCACCACGGCGAGATCACCGGCTATTTCTGCCAGGGTTTCAACCCGCTGGCCTCCTTCCCAGACAAGAACAAGGTCAGCCAGGCGCTTGCCAAGCTCAAGTACCTGGTGGTGATGGATCCGCTGGCCATCGAGACCGCCGAATTCTGGCAGAACCACGGCGAACTCAATGACGTGGATCCCAGCCAGATCCAGACCGAGGTGTTCCGCCTGCCCACCACCTGCTTCGCCGAGGAGAACGGTGCCATCGTCAACAGCTCGCGCTGGCTGCAGTGGCACTGGCGCGCGGCGCCCCCACCCGGCGAGGCGCGCCCGGACGTGGCCATCATGGCCGGGCTGTTCCATCGCCTGCAGGGCATGTATCGCGACGAGGGTGGTGCCTTTCCTGATCCGATCCTCAACCTGACCTGGCCCTACAGCAATCCGGAGGAACCCAATCCCGAGGACATCGCCCAGGAGTACAACGGCAGGGCCCTGGCCGACCTGCCCGGGCCGAATGGCACCATCTCCCACAAGCGCGGCGAGTTGCTCGACGACTTCGGTTTCCTGGCCGACGACGGCAGCACCACCTGTGGCTGCTGGATCTACTCTGGCTCCTACACCCGTCACGGCAACAACATGGACCGGCGCGACAACGCCGATCCCTACAACATCGGCATGACCCTGGGCTGGGCGTGGTCCTGGCCACTCAATCGCCGCATCCTCTACAACCGCGCCGGCGCCCGGCCGGACGGTACCTCCTGGGCCCCGGAGAAGCGGCTGATCTGGTGGAACGGCGAGCGCTGGGCAGGGGCCGACGTCCCCGATTTCCCCTGGACCTCGCCACCTTCGGCCAAGGCCGGGCCCTTCATCCTCAACCAGGAGGGCGTCGCGCACTTCTTTGGTGGCAGCCTCCTGGCCGAAGGCCCCTTCCCTGAGCACTACGAGCCCTTCGAATCGCCGCTGGACAACAACCCCCTGCACCCGGACAACCCTCGGGCCAAGAACAACCCGGCGGCACGGATCTTCCCCGGCGACCGGGCACGCCTAGGTACCCGCGAGGAGTTTCCCTATGCGGCCACCACCTACCGGCTGACCGAGCACTTCCACTTCTGGACCACCCATGCGCGGCTCAATGCCATCGCCCAGCCGGAGAAATTCGTCGAGATCGGCGAGGACCTGGCGAACGAACTCGGCATCAAGGCCGGCGATTGGGTCAAGGTCAGCTCCAAGCGGGGCTATATCAAGGCGGTGGCAGTGGTGACCAAGCGCATGCGCGGGCTGCAGGTGGAAGGCCGTACCGTGCACCACGTCGGCATCCCCATCCACTGGGGCTTCAAGGGCGTGACCCGACCCGGGTTCCTCACCAACACCCTGACCCCCTTCGTGGGCGATGCCAACACCCAGACACCGGAATTCAAGTCGTTCCTGGTGAACGTGGAAAAGGTCTGAGGAAGGTCTTATGAGAGGCGATCAAGTCAACTTCCAGAACATCGTCGCACGCTCGGCTACCTCCGAGGAGTCGCCCCATACCCGCATCGGCGGGGTGGAAAAGGTAGCCAAGCTGATCGACGTGTCGCGCTGCATCGGTTGCAAGGCCTGCCAGGTGGCGTGCTCGGAATGGAACGATCTGCGCGATGAGGTCGGCCACTGCAACGGCACCTACAACAATCCGCCGGACCTCACCCCGGAGACCTTCCAAGTGATGAGGTTCGACGAATACGTCAACGAGAAGGGCAACCTGGAGTGGCTGATCCGCAAGGACAACTGCATGCACTGCGCCGACCCGGGCTGCCTCAAGGCCTGCCCGGCGCCCGGGGCCATCGTGCAGTACGCCAACGGTATCGTCGACTTCAACTCCGAGCACTGCATCGGCTGCGGCTATTGCGTCTCGGGGTGCCCGTTCGACGTACCGCGCATTTCCAAGAAGGACCAGAAAGCCTACAAGTGCACCCTCTGTTCCGATCGCGTCTATCACGGCATGGAGCCCGCCTGCGTCAAATCCTGCCCGACCGGGGCGATCATGTTCGGCACCAAGGAGGACATGACGGAACAGGCCGAGATGCGGGTCGGCCAACTCAATGATCGCGGCTTTCCCGGCGCCGGCATCTACGATCCGGCCGGCGTGGGCGGCACCCATGTGATGTACGTGCTGCAGCACGCCGACAAGCCCGAGCTGTATACCCACCTGCCGGCCAATCCGCAGATCAGCCCCATGGTCAGTCTGTGGAAGGGCGTGACCAAGCCGATCATGTCGGCGCTGCTGGGGGTTACCGCCATCGCGGGCATCGCCCACTACCTGACCAAGGGTCCCAAGGAAGAACCCGAGGAATCGCCGGACGAGGAAGAGCGCCACGCCGCGCGCGAGGAGGATCGGCCATGACTACGCCGTCGGACAACAAGCGCGGCATCCTGCGCTATACCACCTTCAGCCGGCTGAACCACTGGTTCATCGCCTTCACCTTCGTCTGCCTGACCCTGAGCGGCCTGGCCTTCTTTCATCCGTTCTTTTTCGACCTCACGGCGCTGTTTGGCGGACCGACCATGACGCGCATCCTGCACCCCTTCATCGGGGTGGCCATGAGCCTGGGTTTCGTGGTCATGGCGGTGCGCTTCTTCAGGGTCAACCTGTTCAAGCGCCACGACGTGGCCTGGGTCCGGCGCATTAGCGATGTCCTCGCCAACCGTGACGAACTGGCGCCGCCCATCGGCGCCAACAACCCTGGGCAGAAGCTAGTGTACTGGGTGATGCTGCTGTCCGTACCGGCGTTGCTGCTCAGCGGCTTCTTCATCTGGCGGCCGTACTTCGCCGACATCCTGCCACGCGGCTGGCTGCGCTTTTCCAGTCTGGTACACGCCTATGTCGCCTTCATCGCCATCGTCACCCTGATCATCCACATCTACTCGGCGATCTGGGTGAAGGGCTCCTTCCGGGCGATGACCCAGGGCCGTGTCAGCCGTGCCTGGGCCAAGCACCATCACCGGCTGTGGTACGACGAGATCGTCGAGCAGGAGCGCCGCGAAAGGGGCGAGCGGGGCGACCGCCCCCTGGATGAACACCGCATGCCCGACAAGGGGACTCCCTGATGCATCAGTACGGTACTTCGCCCACCGGCATCCTCAATCCGCCGCCGGTGGTCCTGCCCGATCGGCAGCTGTTCGCCCGGCGTGCGCGGCGCCTGCGCGAGCTGGCCGAACGCAGCACCGAGCTAAGTGATTTTCTCGGCTTCATGGCCCTGCTGATCCAGGCCCAGGATGGTGTCCTGCAGGAACGCCAGCCCAGTTGGCAACCGGCACCGGACGCCTTCAGCCTGGCCCTGGAGCATGGCATGCCGCCCCTGCAGGGCCAGGCTCTGCTACGGGATCTGGACTGGCAGGGCGATCTGGACGCTCTGTTGGTCACCCTGGAGCTGCGCGTGGCCGAGCGCCAGCGCCCGGTGCTCGAACAGCTGGTCGCCTTGTCTGCTGCCGAGCGCCAGCAACTGGCCGAGCAAGTTCTGGCGCAGGAGCCTGGCGCCACCGAGCGCCGGGCGTTACTGCCTCTGGTGGGCGCCGCCCTGCAAGTGGCCTGGGTACGCCTAGCCCTGACCCTGCCACAGCCGCCCCAACGCCATGGCGACGTCAGCCGGGTGCTTTGCCCCTGCTGTGCCGCACCGCCGCTGGCCAGTATCGTCCACGCCGACCGTGATCGCGACAACGTACGCTATCTGCACTGCAGCCTCTGCGCCACCGAGTGGCACCTGGAACGCAGCAAGTGCAGCTGCTGCAACACCAGTGCCCAGGTGCGCTATCTGGCACTGGAGGACGAAGCCGGCAAGACGCCCCTGGCCGCCCAGGCCGAGACCTGCGACAGCTGCGACAGCTACCTCAAGCTGGTCAGCAAGAGCTTCAACCTGGGCGCCGATCCCCTCGCGGACGACCTTGCCAGCCTGCCGCTGGACTTCGCCCTGGCCGAAGCGGGGCGCTACGCCCGCAGCGGCTTCAATCCCCTGTTCATCGCGGGGGATTAGGGCGCTAGATCCGCTTTACGGGTTTGCGAGAAGCGCCTGGTTCAGGGCCAGACCGGCCAGACGCGCGCTGGCCAGCAGGCGTTCCAGGCTCTGGCCATGCCGCGCGCTGGCAGACAGGCCGGCCATGGTGGTGACGACGAAATCGGTCAGCTCTCGCGCCTGCTGTGGCCGGCGTGTGGCGATGTGGGCATGGATGAGTGCCTGGGCTGCCTGGTGGTAGCCGTCCGCTGCCGCACGGGCCTGTAGATCGTCGCTATGGGTACCTTCCAGCACCAGGCAGCCGGCGGCCTGCGGATCGGCCGCGTAGTTGCGCGCCGCCGCTTCCAGCACCTGCGTCAGGGCCACGGCCAGCGGCTGGTCGGTCTCCAGGATCTGTCGCAGCAGCAGCGCACCGTTCGCGACATAGCGCTCCAGCACCTTGCCATACAACTCGACCTTGCTGCCGAAGGCTGCATAGAAGCTGGGTGGCTTGATCCCGAATGCCTGGGTCAGATCGGCGACGCTCACGCCGTCATAGCCTCTTTCATGGAACAGGCGTTGCGCCTGGGCCACTGCCGCATCCGGATCGAAGCGGCGCGGGCGACCACGGGTGCCGGATTTATTTGTAGCGCTCATTACAAAAATACTTTGACAGGGGTCGAGTGAGGTTTATTGTAGCATTCACTACATTAATCGGGAGGTACGGTCATGACGAATTTTGCAGGCAAGTCGGTGCTGGTCCTGGGGGGCAGTCGCGGCATAGGTGCGGCCATCGTGCGGCGCTTCGCCGCCGAGGGTGCCCGGGTGATCTTCACCTATTCCAGCTCGAAGGACGCCGCCCAGGCGCTGGCCGCGGAAACGGGCAGCACCGCCGAGGCGACCGACAGTGCCAATCGTGATGCCGTGATCGCCCGGGTCCGCGACAGCGGCCCCCTGGATGTGCTGGTGGTGAATTCCGGCGTGGCGCTGTTCGGCGATGCCCTGGAGCAGGACCCGGACGCCGTCGATCGCCTGTTCAGCATCAATGTGCAGGCGCCTTATCACGCGGCCGTGGAAGCCGCGCGGCAGATGCCCGTGGGCGGGCGGATCATCGTGATCGGCTCGGTGAACGGCGATCGCATGCCGGTCCCCGGCCTGGCCGCCTATGCCGTGAGCAAGTCCGCCCTGCAGGGGCTGGCCCGCGGCCTGGCGCGGGATTTCGGCCCGCGCGGCATCACCGTCAACGTGGTGCAGCCGGGCCCCATCGATACCGAGATGAACCCGGCCGATGGCCCCATGAAGGAGCTGATGCACAGCTTCATGGCGATCAAGCGCCATGGCAGCGCCGACGAGGTGGCCGGCATGGTGGCCTGGCTGGCCGGCCCCGAGGCCGGCTTCGTCACCGGCGCCATGCACACCATCGACGGGGCCTTCGGCGCCTGATCGTCCGCGACAGGCGCCACTCGCGGCGGCAGCCCTAGCCGTAGCGCTTGAACGCCTCGATGGCCAGACCGTTGCCGATGTTGCCGAAGCGGTCACCGTCCACCAGGCGGGCGCCGGGGAAGCGCTTGGCGAGGGCCTGGCGCAGTGCCGGGATACCACTGGAGCCGCCGGTGAAGAACAGGCTGTCGACCCGCGCCGGATCGAGATCGGCGCGGGCCAGCAGGTCGTCCACGCCGCGGCTCAGGCGCTCCAGTTGCAGGGCGATGGCGGCGTCGAACAGGGGGCGTTCCAGATCCGCGGCCAGGCCGGTCTCGATGCGATCCAGGCGCAGGGTGCGGCGCCAGTCGTCGGTGAGGGCGATCTTGGCGTCTTCCACCTGGATCGCCAGCCAGTGGCCGGCGCGCTGTTCGATGAGCTTGAACAGGCGATCCATGCAGCGGGTGTCCTGGGCGTCGTATCTCATGTCGCGCAGGCCCAGCACGCTCTTCTTGGCGTAGACGGCGTTGATGGTGTGCCAGGTCGCCAGGTTGATGTAGTGACTGGTGGGCATGGTGGCGCCGCTTTTCATGGCGCTGCCGTAGCCAAATAAGGGCATCACCCCTTCCAGGCTCAGCTGGCGGTCGAAGTCGGTGCCGCCGACGTGCACGCCGCCGGTGGCGAGGATGTCGCCGGCGCGGTCGGCCAGGTTGCGGCGCTCCGGCGCCAGGCGCACCAGGGAAAAGTCCGAGGTGCCGCCGCCGATGTCGACGATCAGCACCAGTTCTTCGTGCTCGATGCTGCGTTCGTAGTCGAAGGCGGCAGCGAGGGGTTCGAACTGGAAGGAGATATCGCTGAAACCTACCTGGCGCGCCACGGCGGCCAGGGTGTCCTCGGCCTCCTGGTCGGCGACCGGATCGTCATCGACGAAGTGCACCGGACGGCCCAGCACCACGGCGTCGAAGGAGCGAGCGGCCTGCTGTTCGGCGCGCTGCTTGAGGGTGCCGAGAAACAGGCCGAGCACCTCGGTGAAGGGCAGGGCGCTGCCGAGGATGCTGGTCTCGCCCTTGAGCAGGTTGGAGCCGAGCAGGCTCTTGAGCGAGCGCAGCAGGCGGCCCTCGTAGCCTTCCAGGTATTCGTGCAGCGCCTGGCGACCATAGGCCGGGCGGCGTTCTTCGGCGTTGAAGAAGATCACCGAGGGCAGGGTGGCCTTGCCTTCTTCGAGGGGCAGCAGGACGTCGCCGGCCGGCCTGAGCCAGCCGGCGGTGGAGTTGGAGGTACCGAAGTCGAGGCCCAGGGCGCGGGCGGGTTGAGCAGCAGACATGTCAGGATCCGTAACGCGAGCAGCCGCGCAGTTTAGCCGAGACCGGCGACCAGGCGAACCCTGGCCGGATGCCAGCAGGATTGACCCGCGCTGCTGCAGGACTGAAGCGATGGCAGGCGAACGGTGGTGTCAGCCCTTGCGCGAGCGGTCGCGCGGCTCTTCCAGGGTGCAGACATCCTCCTGGCAACGCCGACTGCCCTGCGGATGCGGCAGCCAGGTCAGGCCTGGGCGCAGCTTGAGAAACAGGCGATAGCCCAGTTCCAGCAGCGGCCGCAACGGCCGCCAGGCCAGCGGTCGGGCCCAGTGGCCGAGGCCTGCGGTGCGCCAGCTCCAGTAGGTGGCGTCCAGGCCTTTGAACCAGTAGCCATCGGCATCCCGGGCGTGGAGCAGATCGAGCATGGCCTGGCGCGGCGGCGCATCGGCGGGCGCCTGCGCCTCGTAGTCCGGCGCGGCCAGATCCACTAGGTGCAGTTGGCTGGGGTCGGCATGGCGGCGCAGCCAGGCGATCTCGCGGGCGCACAGCGGGCAGGCGCCGTCGTGAAAGAGGGTCAGGGGCAGGCGAGGGGCGTGCATCGTGATCTTCCCAGGGGACTTGTCTATCTGGACCGGCACGCGGGGCTGCCGTTGCGCTTTCCGCCGAACGGTAAGCGCAACGGCGCCCCGTGGCGAGTCGGAATCAGAGACGCCGAATGACGGCATTGCACGCAAACAACCAACGAGGTCGCTATGGATCTGGGAATCAAGGGGCGTGTCGCCCTCATCACGGGGGCCAGTGGTGGCATGGGGCTGGCCACGGCCAAGCTGTTGGCCGAAGAGGGCGTCAAGCTGGTGCTCTCCGATCTCGAGCAGGATAAGCTGGAAGCGGCGGCCAAGGGCCTGCCGGGCGAGCCGCTGCTGATCGCCGCCGACATGACTGACCAGGCCGCGGTGGACCAGTTGGTAGAGCAGGGCGAGGCCCGCTTCGGCCAGATCGACATCGTGGTACATACCGCGGGCGTCACCGGCGCCAAGGGCGATCCCCTGGAGCTGGCCGATGCCGACTACGAGGAGGCCTGGGCCACCGACTTCTTTTCCGCCGTGCGCGTTGGCCGCGCCGCCATCCCGCGCATGCGTAAGCGCGGCTGGGGTCGCTTCGTCTGCATCACGTCGGAAAACGCCGTCCAGCCCTATTGGGAAGAGGCCGTCTACAACGTCGCCAAGGCCGCCCTGGCCGCCTTCATCAAGAACCTCTCCTACAAGGAAGCGGCCCACGGCGTGCTGTGCAACACCGTGTCGCCAGCCTTCATCGAGACCGGCATGACCGACGGCATGATGGAAAAACGCGCCAAGGAACTAGGGGTCTCCTTCGAAGAAGCCATCGAAAGCTTCCTCGACGAAGAACGACCCGGCATCGTGCAGAAGCGTCGCGGCCAGGTGGAGGAGGTGGCCGCGGCCATCGCCCTGCTGGTGTCCGAACGCGGCTCCTTCATCAACGGCAGCAACCTGCGCGTGGATGGCGGTTCGGTCCAGGCGGTGCAGAACTAAGAATCTATTCGCGATCTGCTGCGCGTCGGCCAAACTGCGTTGAAAATGGCTTCGGAATGCTCATTTACCAGTTGTAAACTCCGCTTCCTCAGCCCTCTTCGCCTTGTTTGTCTCTAGCTCGCGAGACCGTGAACAGATTCTAAGACGGGCGGGGCGGCTCCTCGGTCGTCCCGTTTTCCTGCTGGCGGCGCACGGCCTCTTCCAGGGGAATGAACTCCACCTGGCGATCCTTGACCACCGGCGGCAGGGTGATGCCCATGGAGACATAGATGCTGGTGAACATGTCGATGCCCATGTCCGCCGGCTTCACCCAGTCCACCGGTACATAGAGCAGCCCGCCGCCCACGGGGACCGGTGCCGAGGGCACCAGCACGGCGTGATAGTGGCGACCCTCTATGTCGATCACCGCCGGATTGGGCAGCAGTGCCAGCACCGCCACGCCCTGACCGCCAAAGAAGCACCATACCGGACTCATGGCGCGGATATCCGCGCCGCCTTCCTTGCGATCGAGCAACTCGACGAAGCGCTCCGCCAGGCCATAGAGCTTGCCCACCACCGGAATGCGGCGGAAGGTCACGTCGGCGAACCAGCCCAGCGGCCGGCGCAGGCCCAGCTTGACCGCCAGTCCCAGCGGATAGAGCAGTACCAGCAAGAGCAGGGTGCCGAGGCCATAGGCGGCCAGGGAGTTGCCGACGAAGGGGTGACCGACCGCCACGAACAGCCGGCCCAGGGTGGTGTTGGGGCCGATCAGCCCATTGAGGAAGCTGACGATCCAGCCGATCAGCGCCAGGGTCAGGACCAGCGGCAGGAGCAAGAGCAGGCCGGCCAGCCAGGTGGAGACGACGCTTTCGATACTGCGGCGAACGAAGGGCATGCAAGAACTCGACGGCTAAAGCGCCATTCTATACGGCCCGGGTGCGCTCAGCGTCGGCCCGGACCGACTTTCTGAGCGCGCCTCGATCACAGCCAGCGGCGATAGAAGGCGGCCTCCTGCTCCAGGGCATCGGCCTGGTTGGCCGCTCGGCGAAAGCCATGGCCTTCATCGGGATAGCGCCTGACCACCACCGGTATGCCGCGCGCCTCCAGGGCCGCGGCCATGGCGTCGGTCTGGGCCGGGACCACCACGGCGTCCTTGAGGCCCTGCAGGAAGATCACCGGCGCCTGGATGCCATCCGCGTGCAGCAACGGGGTACGGGCCTCGTAGCGCGCGCGGTCGGCCTCGGGATCGCCGATCAGCCAGTCCAGGTAGTCGGCCTCGAACTTGTGGGTGGCCTTGGCCAGTGCCAGGGGATCGCTGACGCCATAGAGGCTGGCGCCGGCGCGGAAGACGTCGCGGAAGGCCAGGGCGCAGAGCACGGTATAGCCGCCCGCGCTGCCGCCGCGGATAAAGGCGCGGTGCGGATCCACCAGCCCCTGGGCACCGAGGTGCTCGACCACCGCGCAGGCATCCTCGACATCCACTTCGCCCCAGCGCAGATGCAGCGCCTGGCGATAGGCCCGGCCGTGGCCGCTGCTGCCGCGATAGTTGAGATCGGCCACGGCGAAGCCTTGGCGCACCCAGAACTGGATACGCGCATCGAACACTGGATAGGTGCAGGAGGTGGGGCCGCCATGGATGCTGACCAGCAGCGGTGGCGGACCTTCGCCGTGCCCTTCCGGCAGATAGAGAAAGCCCTGGGCCTGCTCGCCACCGCTTGGGTAGCTCAACGGCTGGGGCGTGACGATGGCCGCGTCCGCCAGGGGTGCCACCCCGCCGGTGACGATCTCCACCGCGCCGGTCTGGCGGTCGATGGCCAGCACCGCCGAGGGCCGGGTCGGCGCTGCGGCGATGCAGTAGCAGTGCGTCTCGTCCAGGGCCAGGCCGCGGAAACGGCTGAAGTCCGGGGCCAGGCGGCGGACCTCGCCAGCTGCCCGCCGCTCACCGAGCAGGCCGAAGCCCTGTTCCTGCCAGGTCGCCAGCCAGCCTTGCGCCGTCGGCAACCAACTGGCGCCACCCAGTTGCCAGGGCGCGGCGGCATGATCCGCCGCCGGTGCCTCTTGTAGCCTGAAGCCCTCCGTGGTCTCGCACCAGGGTTGCCACCAGCCCTGGCGATCGCTCAGCGCCCAGAGTTGGTCATGCTCATCGAAGAGCGGCTGCTGCAGCGACTCCTCGGGATCGGCTGAAACGATGCTAGGCGCTACGGGCTGACCTTCTTTGTCCAGTGTCGCCGCCAGCAGCCGGGTGCGGGTCCAGGGCTGGTGCGGCCTGTCCCACTCGATCCAGGCCAGTCGACGGCCGTCGGCGCTGGTACGCGGCGCCGCATAGAAATCCGCGCCCTCGGCGAGCACCTGACGCTCGCCGCCTGAGCTCAGGGCGACCAGGCGATGCCGCGGCGGCTGTTCGCCGCGGTCTTCCTCGACCGCCAGCACCCGCTGTCGGGCCCCGTCCCAATGCAGATCGCCATAGCGCCAGTGCTCGCCACCGGCCAGGCGTTCGGGTGTACTACCGTCCCGCGGTTGGCGATAGATCGCCTGGTCGCCTTCGTTGACGAACAGCGGTCCCTGGTCACCCAGGCAGAGGGCGCCACCGCCGTACTCATAGACCTTGCTGCGCAGGCTGAAGCCCGCCGGCGTGAGGCAACGCGGCGCGCCGCCGGGCTCGCGCAGCCACAGCCGGGTGGTGCCGTCGGCGGGATCGTACTGACTCCAGTAGAGGCCACTGGCATCGACCTTGAGTTCGGCGAAGTCGATACCGGCGGCAACGGCCTGGGCCGGCGTGAGCGAGGTAGGGGCGGTCATGGCGACTCCGGAAGTAGGAACAGCCGTTAGCCTAGCAGCTGTGTGGGAAGGTCTGGGGGGCGTGCCGGCCCGTTGGGCTTCGCTGTGCTCAACCCAACCTACGGGTGCGCCGCTTTTCCCCCTCTCCCGCTGGGAGGAGGCTGGGGTGAGGGACAGATCGTTGGGCTTCGCTGGGCTCAACCCAACCTACGAGGCGTGCGCCGCTTTTCCCCCTCTCCCTCTGGGAGAGGGTTGGGGAGAGGGAGCAGCCCGTGCGGCGCCTGTCCTAGAACAATCCCAATTGCTCCCCCGGCGGGGCGAACTGGCTGCAATCCAGGCCTTCGCCCTCGCGGCGCTCCAGGCCGAAGCGGCGGCGGGCCAGGCGAAAGCGCTGGGCCAGGAGCTCGGCGAACTGGCCTTCGCCCTTCATGCGGATGCCGAAGCGGCTGTCGTAGTTCTTCCCGCCGCGCGACTGGCGGATCAGGCTCATGACATGGGCGGCGCGTTCTGGAAAGTGCGTCTGCAGCCACTCCTCGAACAGGTCGGCGATCTCCAGTGGCAGTCGCAACAGTGTGTAGCCGGCCGAGCGGGCGCCGTGGTCGCGGGCTGCCTCCAGCAGGGCTTCGAGTTCATGGTCGTTGATCATGGGAATCATCGGCGCCAGCAGGGCGCTTACCGGCACCCCGTGCTCGTGCAGGGTGCGCATGGCGCGCAGCCGGGCCTGGGGCGCCGCGGTGCGCGGTTCGAGGACGCGCTTGAGGTCATCGTCCAGCGTGGTGAGGCTGAAGGCGACCCGTACCAGGTTGCGCTCGGCCAGCTGCACGAAGAGATCCAGGTCGCGCAGGATCAGCGCGCTCTTGGTGATGATCGTCACCGGATGGCGATAGCGCAGCAGGATTTCCAGTGCCTGGCGGGTCAGCTGGTACTGGCGCTCGATGGGCTGGTAGCCGTCGGTGTTGATACCCAGGGCGATGGGTTGCGGCTGATAGCCCGGCTTGCACAGCTCCGCTTCCAGACGCTCCGCCAGGTTGGTCTTGGCGATCAGCTGGGTCTCGAAGTCGATGCCTGGCGAGAGATCCCAGTAGGCGTGGGAGGGGCGGGCGAAGCAGTAGATGCAGCCGTGCTCGCAGCCACGATAGGGATTCACCGAGCGATCGAAGCCCACGTCCGGCGACTGATTGCGGCTGATCACCGTCTTGGCGGTTTCCCGGCGTACCGAGGTGGTGAAGGTCAGCGGGGTGGCTTCGTCATACCAGCCATCGTGCTCAGCTTCGCTGCGGGTCGCGGCGAAGCGATTGTGCGGATTGCTGGCGGTGCCACGACCCCGTGGCGGGCGCTGGGGCTGGGTCATGTGGAGGCCTCGAAAGCTGTATCTTTGTACAGTATAAGGCCTGAGGGATCGGGGCAAGGGTGCAGCGGTCGGGTGGACTGTAGGAGCGGCTATCAACGAGTCCAGTCGGCGCGAGCGGCGGCCACCCGGGCCGCCGCCGAAACTGCGCCCTACAACACCGAGATCGGATAGTTGAGGATGATGCGGTTCTCGTCGAAGGAGCCGCTGGCACTGTAGTCGCGTCTCATGCTGGAGTTGCGCCAGCGGATCAGCAGTTTCTTCAGCGGACCGCTCTGCACCTCGTATTGCACCTCGGACTCGCGACCCCATTCCTTGCCGTCGGTGATGCTGCCGGTGTGCACGTTGTCGCCGCTGATGTAGCGGTTCATCAGGGTCAGGCCCGGCACGCCGAAGGCGGCGAAGTTGTGGTCGTAGCGCACCTGCCAGGAGCGTTCCCGGGCGTTGTCGTAGCTGGAGTTGTAGCTGTCGTTGCCCAGGGTGCCGCCGCTGGTGCCATTGACCCTCATCCAGGCGCTGTCGCCGCTGACGCGCTGCAGGCCGACATAGAAGGTGCCGCCGCCCTGCTTGGCCGAGAGCAGCGCATAGGCGGTGCGGTTGTCCAGGGCACCGGCGCGGGCCGAGCCGTCGTCGTCGCCGATGAAGTAGCCGAGGTTGGCGCCCAGGGTCCAGCTGCCCACTGGCTGGTAGTGGATCAGGTTGATGAACTTCTGGTTGTAGATGTCTTCGAGCTGGGCGTACCAGAGGCCGATCTGGGTACGCTTCTCGTTGAACCGGTATTCGCCGCCGACGTAGTTGAAGCGGTCGGAGGTGGCATTGGCGCGGCCCTGCATGAACATGTCTTCCATGCTGGCGTCGTTGCGCGGACTGTTCTGGCGCATCTGGCCGCCCCAGAGTTCCAGGTTCTGGATCTCGGTGGAGTGGATCTGGGCGCCCTGGAAGGTCTGCGGCAGCGAGCGGCCGTCGTCGGATCTGAGGATCGGCAGCACGGCGAACCACTCGCCGACCTTGATATCGGTCTTGGAGACCTTGGCCTTGGCCGCCACCGCCAGGCGGCCGAAGTCCTTGGCCGGCTCGTTGCCGGCATGGGTCGGTAGCAGCTGGGTGCCGTAGGTGCCGGCGCCGCCGTCGAGCTTGACCGAGTAGAGGCCCAGGGCATCGATGCCGAAGCCCACCGGGCCCTGGGTGTAGCCCGAGGTCAGGCCGAAGATGAAGCTCTGGGTCCATTCCTCGGCCTTGTTCTGCGCGGTGTAGGCCGGATCGACGAAGTTGCGATTGAAGTAGAAGTTGCGCAGGTTGAGATTGGCCTTGGTGCCTTCGATGAAGCCGTCCGCGGCCCACAGCGGTGTGGTGCTGACCAGGGCGGCGAAGGCGGCGCAGGCACGGGCGAGCCGGCCGGAAGCGAGTCGAGTGCTCATGGTGTTCCTTGTTCTTGTCGGTAAGGGGTGCCCTGCCGGCGCGGGGGCGGCATCTGACGAGGGCGGGTAGGACGGTGGCGCGAGGTACGGCTAGGAGGGTGCAGGCGACATGAGGGATTCCTTTCTTATTTGAATTATCGGAAAGCTAGGGCCGACGCATTCGGCTGAATAGTTATATGACAACGTATGTCTTACGGCAAGGCTACCAAGGTAGCAGGGCGGAGCCCTCGCCAGGCGAGGGCTCGCGAGGGGTCAGACGCTGGCCTTGAGGCTGTCCTGACGGGCCGTGTCATAGGCGTGCTTGTCCATCTGCACGGCGCCCGGCTTGCCCAGGTCGCTCATGGGCACCCGGTAGGTTTCCGGCGACAGATAGGCCGCCAGGGCCGACAGGCAGGTCACGCCGAAGGCCAGGCCACCGACCACTAGCCAGATGTTGTCGGTGCCGGGCGGGGCGACCAGGGTGAACAGCGCCGGCAGCATGGCGGTGAACATGGTGCCGATGTTCTGGGCGATGGCCATGGCCGAGACGCGATAGCGGGTCTGGAACTGCTCCGGGTAGAAGCTGGGGAACACCGCGTTGTAGCCCTGGTAGACCACGCCCCACATCAGCAGCGACATGAGGAAAGCCAGCGGCAGGTTGTGGATGCTGATGGCATAGAGGTAACCGAAGGCCAACAGACCCGACCCCAGGGCACCGCCGATCATGGTCGGCCGCCGCCCGATGCGGTCGGAGAGGTTGCCGACGAAGGGGATCACCAGCACCGCGACGATGTTGCCCACCACCGGTATCCATAGATAGACGCTCTTGTCGAAGCCGATGCCGTAGGCCGGCTGCACCGCATAGGCGGCGCCGAAGATGGTGGCCACCACCGGGATGACGTTCATCAGCGCCATCAGGGCCACCAGGATCATGGCCTTCCAGCTGGTGGTCAGGGCTTCGCCGATGGGCGAGCGTCTGGCCACGGCGGCGGTCTCGGCCTTGGCTTCTTCCTTGACGAAGGCGGGCGTCTCATGGACTTCCCGGCGGATGATGAAACCGGCCAGCAGGACGAAGGCGCTGAGCAGGAAGGGGATGCGCCAGCCCCAGCTGTTGAAGGCATCGGCGGGCATGAAGTAGGCCAGCGGCAGGAAGATCGCCGCGGCTAGTACCTGACCGGCCTGGACGCCCTGCAGGGTAAAGCTCGCATAGTAGCCACGCCGCCCGAAGGGTGCGTGTTCGAGCACCATGGAGCTGGCCCCGGAGATCTCGCCGGCCACGGCGAAGCCCTGGATCAGGCGCAGCACCACCAGCAGGATGGGGGCGAGGATGCCGATCTGGTGGTAGGTGGGCAGCAGGCCAACGGCCATGGTGGCGATGCCCATGAGGAACATGCACAGCAGCAGGACGTTCTTGCGGCCGCGGGTATCGCCCCAGTGACCGAGCACGAAGGCGCCGACCGGCCGCGCCAGATAGCCCACGCCATAGGTGGCGAGGGAGGCGACGATGGCCATCTTGGGATCGCTGGAGGGGAAGAAGATCTGCGGAAAGATCAGCGCCGCCGCCTGGGCGTAGATGAAGAAATCGTAGTATTCCAGTGCCGAGCCGATCCAGCCGCTGGCAGTGGCTTTCTTGGCTTGGGAGCCGGGGGTGGGGGAGGCGGTAGTGGCCATGGTTGTCTCCGGAATTTTATTGTCAGGCCAGGAGGGTTTCAGCGCCGCGCACGAACTCGCTCGGGCAGCGGGAGCCGAAGATGGAAAGGACGGGAAGACCTAGCCTGGCCGTCGCCGACCGAGCACGGTGGGGCTGCAGACGAGACGGGGGGCGCAGGATAACGTGGATAGCGGGGGCATGGACGCACACTCTTGTTTGTCTTGTTATGGTCGACGCGGCGGAAGCGACGAGCGCTGGGCTCTGCGATCCATAGTGCGAGGCGCCGCTGGGGCGGGTCAATTCGCCAGATGACCAAATGTTCGATCAGCGAACAGAAACTAACTGGTTCGTACATAATCCATTGTTGGGCCGTGCGGTGCCACGAATAATCGGTGCCAGACCCTAACGAATACCGGTCACTCCGCCAGTAGCATGCGCGGTGGCCGTCAACCCAGGAGCACCGGCATGCAGCGTTCCATCGCGACCGTATCCATCAGTGGCACCCTGACCGAGAAACTCGAGGCCATCGCCGCGGCGGGCTTCGACGGTGTGGAGATCTTCGAGAACGACCTGCTGTATTCCGGCGCCAGTCCGCGGGAGATCCGCCAGCGCGCCCAGGACCTGGGTCTGGCCATCACCCTGTTCCAGCCGTTCCGCGACTTCGAAGGCAATCGCCGCGAGCGCCTGCAGCGCAATCTCGACCGCGCCGAGCGCAAGTTCGACCTCATGCAGGAACTGGGCACCGACCTCATCCTGGTGTGCAGCAACACCGCCGCCGACAGCCTCGGCGACGAACGCCTGATCGCCGACGACCTGCAACTGCTGGCCGAACGCGCTGCCCCGCGCGGCCTGCGCATCGGCTACGAAGCCCTCGCCTGGGGACGGCACGTCAACACCTGGCAGCAGGTCTGGCGCCTGGTGAAGGCGGTCGACCATCCCAATCTCGGCGTGCTGCTCGACAGCTTCCACACCCTGTCCATCGGCGGTGATCCGGCGGGCATCGCCCAGATCCCCGGGGACAAGATCTTTTTCGTGCAGATGGCCGATGCGCCGCTGCTGCAGATGGACGTGCTGGAGTGGAGTCGGCATTTCCGCTGCTTCCCGGGGCAGGGCGAATTCGACCTGGCCGGTTTTCTCGCGCCCATCCTGCAGACCGGCTACCAGGGGCCGCTGTCGCTGGAGATCTTCAACGACGGTTTCCGCGCCGCCCAGACCCGCGCCACCGCCGCCGATGGCCTGAGGTCCCTGCTCTATCTGGAAGAGCAGACCGCCGCGCGGCTGCAGCGCGACGAGACTCCGGTGGCGGCGCCGCTGTTCGCTCCACCCGAGGCGCCGCGCCTGGAAGGCACCGAATTCCTCGAATTCGCCGTGGACGACGGCCATGGTGCCGAACTGGCGCGCTGGCTGGGCAAGCTGGGCTTCGCCCAGGCCGGGCGGCACCGCTCGAAGAACGTTACCCTGTTGCGCCAGGGCGAGATCAACCTGGTGCTCAACGCCGAACCCTATTCCTTCGGCCACAACTTCTTCGAGGCCCATGGCCCTTCGCTGTGCGCCATGGCGCTACGGGTACCGGATAGCCAGGCCGCCCTGGAGCGCGCCCAGCAATACCGGGCGCAGCCCTATCGCGGCCTGGTCGGCCCCAACGAGCGGGAGATCCCGGCGGTGCGGGCGCCGGACGGCAGCCTGATCTATCTCGCCGATCGCGGCGCGGATGGCCGCAGTCTCTACGACACCGACTTCGATGTCAGCGCCGGCGCCAGCGGTGGCCTCGGGCTGACCCATGTCGATCACGTGGCCATCGCTCTGCCCGCCGATGCCCTGGACAGCTGGGTGCTGTTCTACAAGAGCCTGTTCGACTTCAGCGCCGACGACGAGGTGGTGGTCCCGGATCCCTATGGCCTGGTCAAGAGCCGCGCCCTGAAGAATCGCCAGAGCAGCGTGCGCCTGGCGCTGAACATCTCGGAGAATCGCAACACCGCCATCGCCCGGGCGCTGTCCAGCTATCGCGGCTCGGGGGTGCACCACATCGCCTTCGCCTGCCAGGACATCTTCCAGGCGGTGGAACAGGCCAAGGCCGCCGGGGTGCCCCTGCTGGAGATCCCAATGAACTACTACGACGACCTGGGGGCGCGCTTCGATTTCGACGACGACTTCCTCAGTCGCCTGGCCTACTACAACGTGCTCTACGACCGTGACGCCCAGGGTGGCGAGCTGTTCCACGTCTATACCGAGTCCTTCGCCGACCGATTCTTCTTCGAAATCCTCCAGCGCAAGGATTACAGTGGCTACGGCGCCGCCAACAGCCCGGTCCGCCTGGCGGCCATGCTGCAGGCCCGCCAGGGTCGCCCGGCGCCCCTGGAATTCTGAGCCAGGCGGGTACCTGTGGGTACCCGCATCTCTCCCCAGCCAAGAGTCAGACCCGATGCAGGACACCCCGGCGCCCGCGCTCCGTACGCCGCGCAAGAACAATCCCGAAAAGACCCGCCAGGCCATCCTCGCCGCCGCCGTGGCCGAGTTCGCCGATCTGGGCCTGAGCGGTGCGCGGGTGGACGCCATCGCCGAGCGCACCCATACCTCCAAGCGGATGATCTACTACTACTTCGGCAGCAAGGAGCAGCTCTACCTGACGGTGCTGGAAAAGCTCTACAGCGACGTGCGCGGCAACGAGGCCGAACTGCCGCTGGACCGGCTGCCGCCGCTGGAGGCGATCCGCACCCTGGCGGAGTTCCTCTTCGAGCACCACCGCAGTCACGATGACTTCATCCGCGTGGTGAGCATCGAGAACATCCACCGTGGTCGCCACCTGGCGCAGTCCGAGACCATCTCCAGCCTCAACTCCTCTGCCCTGGAGGCCCTGCGCCGCATCCTGGCGCGCGGCGAAGCCAGCGGCGAGATCCGCAGCGGATTGGATGCGGTGGATGTGCACCTGCTGATGTGTTCGTTCTGCTTCTACCGCGTCTCCAACCGCCACACCTTCGGCCGCATCCACGACATCGACATGGAAGCACCGGCGGTGTTGCGGCGGCACAAGACCATGATCGGCGATGCGATGGTGCGCTACCTGCAGCCGTAGGGCATCTGCGCGACCCTCACCCCGGCCCTCTCCCTGGGGGAGAGGGGGCGTTTGACCGAGGCTTCCGGTCGCCGGCATGAATTGGCAGGTTGAAAACCCTCGTAGGTTGGGTTGAGACAGCTTCATCGTCGAAGCCCAACGCCGCCGGCTACCCCGCGTTGGGCTTCGCTGCGCTCAACCCAACCTACGGACCTGCCCCCTCTCCCTTTGGGGAAAGGGCGAACCCTGATATGCAGGGTGGAAAACCGTGCAGCGTTTTCCACGCGGACGCTGAGCAATCTTCTCTCTGAGAGAGGGCAAGTCCCGTAGGTGGGGCTGAGACAGTTTCATAGTCGAAGCCCAACACTGCCAGATATCCCGCGTTGGGCTTCGCCGCGCTCAACCCAACCTACGGAGCTACCCCTCTCCCTCCCGGAGAGGGCCGGGGTGAGGGCAAACCCAAGCACCCTAGCCAAAACCCTTAGAGCACCGGCATCCCGCCCGTCACCGGCAGCATGGCGCCGGAGATGTAGCTGCCTTCGTCCGACGCCAGCAACACATAGGCCGGCGCCAGTTCCACCGGTTGGCCGGGACGCCCCAGGGGCGTGCTGCTACCGAATTGCTCCGGTTCGTCCGGCTTCATGGTGCTGACGATCAGCGGCGTCCAGATTGGGCCCGGGGCCACACTGTTGGCACGGATGCCTTTCTCGCCGAGCAGCTGCGCCAGACCCGCGGTGAAGTTGGCGATGGCGCCCTTGGTGGCCGAATAGGCCAGCAGGGTCGGCGGGGCGATGTCGGCATTGATCGAGGCGGTGTTGATGATGGAGCCGCCGCGCGGCATGTGCTTCACCACCGCCTGGGTGATGCGGAACATCCCATGGATGTTCACGTTGAAGGTATGCACCCATTCCTCGTCGGGAATCTCGTCGAGGCTGTCGCGCACCTGCTGGAAGGCGGCGTTGTTGACCAGCACGTCGATGCGGCCAAAGGCCTCCACGGTTTTCTGCACCACGTCCAGGCAGGTCTGGCGCTCGGCCAGATCGCCCGGCAAGAGCACGGCCTGGCGCCCGGCTTCGGTGACCAGGCGAGCGGTCTCCTGGGCATCCTCGTGCTCGTCCAGGTAGGCGATGGCGACATCGGCGCCTTCCCGGGCGAAGGCGATGGCCACGGCGCGGCCGATACCACTGTCGGCCCCGGTGATCAGGGTCTTCTTGCCTGCCAGGCGACCCGAGCCGCGGTAGCTCGCGGCGCCGCTGTCGGGCTGCGGATCCATGCGCGCTTCGGAGCCGGGAAAGGTCTGGGGTTGGGGTTTGAGGGGTGGTTTGGGATGTTCGCTCACGAGAGGACTCCGAATGCAGACGAGAAGGGCGACCCCGGCGCGTGCCGGGGTGCGCAGGGGGCATTTAGAGGATCGGCTTGCCGCCGGTGACGGCGATGCGCGCGCCCGAGGTGTAGCTGGATTCGTCGGACGCCAGCATCACGTAAACCGGCGCCAGCTCCACCGGCTGGCCGGGGCGGCCCAGCGGGGTGTTGCCACCGAATTCCTTGACCTGCTCCGGTGGCATGGTGGCGGGGATCAGCGGGGTCCAGATGGGACCGGGAGCCACGCTGTTGGCGCGGATGCCCTTCTCGCCGAGCAGCTGCGCCAGGCCCGCGGTGAAGTTGGCGATGGCGCCCTTGGTGGTGGCATAGGCCAGCAGCGTCGGCCGCGGCATGTCCGAGTTCACCGAGGTGGTGTTGATGATGGAGCCACCCTGGCCCATGTGCTTTAGCGCGGCCTGGGTGATGCGAAACATGGCGGTGATGTTCACATCGAAGGTGTAGACCCACTCGTCGTCGGGAATCTCTTCGAGGGTCTCGTGGGTCATCTGGAAGGCGGCGTTGTTGACCAGCACATCGATGCGGCCAAAGGCGGCCACGGTCTGGTCCACCACCGCCAGGCACTGCTCGCGCTTGGACAGGCAGCCCGGCAGCAACAGGGCTTCGCGGCCGGCTTCGCGCACCAGGCGGGCGGTGTCCTCGGCGTCTTCGTGTTCGTTCAGGTAGCTGATGGCGACATCGGCGCCCTCGCGGGCGAAGGCGATGGCCACGGCGCGGCCGATGCCACTGTCGCCACCGGTGATCAGCGCCTTCTTGCCGGTCAGGCGGCCGGAGCCCTTGTAGCTCTGTTCACCGCAATCCGGGACCGGATTCATGCGCGATTGCAGGCCGGGAACCTTTTGTTGCTGTTCCGGCATGGGGGCTTTGGGAAAATCGGTCATGGGAGAATCCTCGTCGCTCTTGAAACGTTTGCGGGCCTGTCAGTACCGACAGGCCACAAGCGGCGAGGGTTCGAGACCCGAGACGGGCGGTGTAGCCAGATCAGCGCGGAGCCGATTCCGCCCAGCGCGGCGGCACCGTGGGTTGCCAGGCGGCGAGAGCGTCCAGCAGCGCGGTCGGCGAGTCTTCCACCTGCAGCATGGCGCGATGCGGCGCGGCGACGAAGCCCTGGGCCACCAGGTGATCGAGGAAGCCCTCCAGCTGGGCATAGAAGCCGTCGACCTCCAGCAGGCCCATGGGCTTGGCATGGTAGCCGAGCTGCCCCCAGGTCCAGACCTCGAAAAGCTCTTCCAGGGTGCCCAGGCCGCCGGGGAGGGCGATGAAGGCATCGGCCAGCTCCGCCATGCGCGCCTTGCGCGCATGCATGCCGTCGACCACTTCCAGACGCGTGCAGCCGGTATGGCCCAGCTCGGCGGTCTTGAGACTCTGGGGAATGATACCGATCACCTCGCCACCGGCGGCCAGGGCAGCATCCGCGACCACACCCATCAGGCCGACCTTGCCACCGCCGTAGGCCAGGGTGAGGCCACGCTCGGCGAGGGTACGACCCAGGCGCGCGGCCGCTTCCGCGAAGACGGGCGAGGCGCCGGGCTTGGCGCCACAGAAGACACAGACGGTTTTCAGCGACATGGAGACTCCTAGGCAGGCAAAACGCCTAGCCTAGCTGCCCGCCACGCGCGATCAAAGCACCGTCATCGCGCGAGAGAAGCCTCTTCCGGCGCATTGCCGCTGGCGGCCTGGGCATAGCTGGCGAACAACTCGTGCAGCAGGGCGGTAAGGGTCATGGCGGGCGTCCTTGGCTGGCGGATAATGAGGGAGATAGTACCTAGAGGTAAGGCCCGACGACCCGGCAAAGGTTTCGATGGAGGCGATAGAGCGGAGCGGCTCCCTTGCCATGATCGCTGGAACCCGCCACCCTCGCATCGGTCTGACTGGCGACTTTCACGCATCCGGAGGGTTCATGAAATCCACGCTTTTTGCCGCCGCTTTGTTCGTCCTGGGAAGTACCGGCGCCTGGGCCGCCGACAGCTGTACCACCCAGATCGAAGCCGGCGACCAGATGACCTACAGCCGCGCCTCGATCCAGGTCCCGGCCTCGTGCAAGACCTTTACCGTCGAGCTGATCCACAACGGCAGCCTGCCCAAGAACGTCATGGGCCACAACTGGGTCCTGACCCGCGCCACCGACGCCTCGGCCGTCGACGCCGCGGGCATGAGCGCGGGTGAAGACAAGGGCTACCTGCCGGAGGGCGACGAACGCATCATCGCCCACACCCGCATGCTGGGCGGCGGCGAGAAGGACTCCGTGACCTTCGATACCGGGGCTCTGGAAGCGGGCAAGGAATACACCTTCTTCTGTTCCTTCCCGGGGCATTTCGGCTCCATGCGCGGGGTGTTGCAGCGGGGGTAAGGGGAGGGTTTGGTTGTGGCGGTCGACCGTCGCAATCCGACCTCTTGAGCAGGAGACGCCTGTAGGTTGGGTTGAGCTTTAGCGAAGCCCAACGCTGCATGGCCTCATGCTTTTTTAGTACGTGCCATGGCTACTTATTGAGTGTTTGGGGAGTTTTTGTTTCGCCCACCCGGGCGAGTCACTTTTTGCAGTCGCCAAAAAAGTAACCAAAAACGCTTGCCCCACCATCCGGCCTTCCGCTTCGCTCCAGGTCCGCTCACACCAGCGCCGTTCCGGGGTCGGCCTACACGGGCCGTCCATGGCCCGTTAGGCCTCTCGCCGCATCCATGCGGCTAGACCCACTCCACGACACTGGCGTTCGCCCTCCTGAACGGGGCGATTCGCTAGCCTGAAAGTGTTGGTTGAAGAACGCGTCACCCGTAGCCCGTAGCGTGGACAACGGCGAAGCCTTGTCCACTGATGGCTTAGGTGCCCAACAGCGGAAAACGCTACGCGGTTTTCCACGCTACAACCTTTGAACACCCAAGCCTCAGGCTTGCGCTCTTTCCCCGTCAGTGAGGCCGACCACAGATGTCGCGGAGAGGGATGCGAGGCAGGACGCCCCTTCGTGCCGCGCCCCTGGAGCGACGCCGAAACGTGGGGACAGCGTTTTTGGTTACTTTTGTTCGGGACGCGTAGTCCGGGGCGCGCAGCCGCGACTGGCAAAAGTGAGTCGCTCGGAAGAGCGAAACAAGAGGTGCCAGCAAAACTCGATAATCAGCTAGGGCACCAATATTCAAGGTTGACCCTGGCAGGGTTGGGCTTCGCTGGCGCTCAACCCAACCTACGAATCAGGTCACGCCTCGCCATTTACCGGCAGGGCGGCTTCAACCCTTCGCCAACTCCACCTCAATCGCCTCCACCAAACGCGGATCATCCGCCGTCACATCCGGCGCGAAGCGCCCCACCACCTCGCCATTGCGCCCGATCAGGAATTTCTCGAAATTCCACAGCACCTCGGGCTTGGGATTGGGGCTGCCGCCACGGCTCACCATGCGTTCACGGAAGGGGCCGTCACCGGTCGCCTCGGGCTGGGCACGGGTGAGTTCGTCATAGAGCGGATGCTTGTCTTCACCCACCACGCTGAGTTTGGCGAACATAGGGAATTGCACGCCATAGGTCAGGGTGCAGAATTCCTTGATCTCGGCGTCGCTGCCGGGCTCCTGCTGCTTGAAGTTGTTGGCGGGAAAGCCGAGCACTTCCAGGCCGCGTTCGCGCTGGGCCTCATAGAGACGTTCCAGGCCCTCGTACTGGCTGGTCAGGCCGCACTTGGAGGCGACGTTCACCACCAGCAGCACCTTGCCCAGGTAGCGTTCCAGGGTCAGGGTTTCGCCATCGATGGATTGCAGCGGGAGTTTCATCAGGGTCGCGGTCATGGTCGGCTTCCTCGGAAAGAAGCGACCAGCCTAGCGCAAAAACGCCGCCTCCATGGGCGGCGCCTGTCGGTCGGGCGGGACTCAGCGCTTGAGCTTGACCACGTCGCCGGAAACGGTGGTGGTGTAGCCGTTCAGGACATAGGCCCAGAACCAGTTTTCCTGCACCTGGGCATTGATCAGGGCATCGCCGCCGCGGGACTTGATGGCGGCCTGCTGGGCACGCACGAAGCGGTCGTTCTGCTTGACCGGGATGAAGCCCAGGATCATGAGACCGGTGGCCTTGCCCTCGCCATGACCGACGACGGTGTACTGCGACGGATCCAGGTTCTGCGTCTTCATTGCGGTGCCGGTGCAGCCGGCGACGGCGGCGGCGAGGGCGAAGGAAGCGGCGAGCTTGGCGAAACGTTGCATGGAGTCACTCCTTTTTGAGTTGGCAGCGTCGGGCATCGTTTCCCGACGGGGCGCACTCTAGCAGTGCCAGGCCCGGCGGAAATATCGTTCGCCCCGGCGATAGAACCGCTCCTCCCAAGGTCCCAGGGTTATCAGGTGATAGCGCCTCGATCTAAGCCGAGTCGGCCCGAGCTGCTACCATCGCCGCCTTTTCGTCCGGCGGCCGCGTCGGGCGCCGTATCGGAGACCTCGTGTGAATCTGCCTCTCGTCCTCAACCTCGTCGCCTTCGCCGTGCTGCTCGGCCTGCTGGCGCGTACCCGCAACACCGGCTGGAGCCTGGCCGTGCGCGTCTTCATCGGTCTCGCCCTGGGCGTGGCCTTCGGCCTGGTACTGCAACTCGTCTACGGGCATGACGCCCCGGTGCTCAAGACCTCCATCGGCTGGTTCAACCTGGTCGGCAACGGCTATGTGCAGCTGCTGCAGATGAGCATCATGCCGCTGGTGTTCGCCTCCATCCTGGCCGCCGTGGCGCGGCTGCGCGAAGCCTCCTCCATGGGGCGCATCAGCCTGCTGACCCTGGGCACCCTGCTGTTCACCACCGCCATCGCCGCCCTGGTCGGGGTGCTGGTCACCTGGCTGTTCGGCCTGAGCGCCGAAGGCCTGGTGCAGGGCGCCCAGGAGACCGCGCGCCTGACCGCGCTGCAGAACAGCTATGTCGGCAAGGTGGCGGACCTGTCGGTGCCGCAGCTGCTGCTGTCCTTCATTCCGAAGAATCCCTTCGCCGATCTGTCCGGCGCCAATCCCACCTCCATCATCAGCGTGGTGATCTTCGCCGCCTTCCTCGGCGTCGCCGCCCTGCGCCTGCAACGCGACGATCCGGTGCGCGGCGAGAAGGTGCTGGCCGGCATCGACGTGCTCCAGGCCTGGGTGATGAAGCTGGTGCGCCTGCTGCTGCAACTCACTCCCTATGGCGTGCTGGCGCTGATGACCAAGATGGTCGCCACCGCCAGTCCCCAGGACGTGCTCAAGCTGGGCACCTTCCTGATCGCCTCCTACCTGGGCCTGGGTATCCTCTTTGGCGTCCATGCGCTGCTGCTGACCCTGAGCGGCCTGTCGCCGGCGCGCTTCTTTCCCAAGGTCTGGCCGGTGCTGAGTTTCGCCTTCACCAGCCGCTCGAGCGCGGCGACCATCCCGCTCAACATCGAAGCCCAGACCGAACGCCTCGGCGTGCCGCCGGCCATCGCCAGCTTCGCCGCCTCCTTTGGCGCCACCATCGGCCAGAACGGCTGCGCCGGTCTCTATCCGGCCATGCTGGCGATGATGGTCGCCCCGACCCTGGGGATCAATCCCTTCGATCCACTGTGGATCGCCACCCTGGTCGGCATCGTCACCCTGAGTTCAGCGGGCGTGGCCGGCGTGGGCGGCGGTGCCACCTTCGCCGCCCTGATCGTGCTGCCGGCCCTCGGCCTGCCGGTCACCCTGGTGGCGCTGCTGGTGTCCATCGAGCCGCTGATCGACATGGGCCGCACCGCCCTCAACGTCAACGGCTCCATGACCGCCGGCACCCTGACCGCGCGCTGGATGGGCCAGCTGGACAAGGCCGCCTACGACCGCGACGACCGCGCCGAAGCGCCAGCGGCGCCGATCAGTCGCGGCTGAGGCCAAGCCGTCTGCCATTGGGCTGCCTTGGCGCAGCCCAGTGGCTTCTGTGCCTAGTCAGAACAGGCCCTTTTAGAACAGGCCCTTTTAGAACAGAAAGTAGCGCTGCGCCATCGGCAGCACTTCGGCCGGTTCGCACCAGAGCAGCTGGCCGTCGGCCTTGACCTGGTAGTTCTGCGGATCGACCTCAATGGTGGGCAGATAGTCATTGTGGATGAGGTCGCTCTTCTGCGCGGTGCGGCAGCCCTTGACCACACCGATGCGCTTCTTCAGCCCCAGTTGCTCAGGCACCCCGGCCTCGAAGGCGGCCTGGCTGATGAAGGTCAGGCTGGTGTCGTGGAGCATGCCGGCGTAGCTGCCGAACATGGGGCGGTAGTGCACCGGTTGCGGGGTGGGGATGGAGGCGTTGGCGTCGCCCATCAGACTGGCCGCGATGGCGCCGCCCTTGAGGATCAGCGTCGGCTTGACGCCGAAGAAGGCCGGGCGCCAGAGCACCAGGTCGGCGAACTTGCCCACCTCGATGGAACCCACCTCGTGGCTGATGCCATGGGTGATCGCCGGGTTGATGGTGTACTTGGCGATGTAGCGCTTGACCCGGAAGTTGTCGTTGCCGGCGCCGTCCTCGGGCAGCGGACCGCGCTGCTTCTTCATCTTGTCGGCGGTCTGCCAGGTGCGGGTGATGACCTCGCCGACGCGGCCCATGGCCTGGCTGTCGGAGCTGATCATGGCGAAGGCGCCGAGGTCGTGGAGGATGTCCTCGGCGGCGATGGTCTCGCGGCGGATGCGGCTCTCGGCGAAGGCGACGTCCTCGGCGATGCTCGGGTCCAGGTGGTGGCAGACCATGAGCATGTCCAGGTGCTCGTCGATGGTGTTCTTGGTGAAGGGCCGCGTCGGGTTGGTCGAGCTGGGCAGCACGTTGGGGAAGCCGCAGGCCTTGATGATGTCCGGCGCGTGGCCGCCACCGGCACCCTCGGTGTGGTAGGTGTGGATGGTGCGACCCTTGAAGGCGCCCAGGGTGGTCTCGACGAAACCGGATTCGTTGAGGGTGTCGGTGTGGATGGCCACCTGGATGTCGAAACGATCGGCCACCGCCAGGCAATTGTCGATGGCGGCCGGGGTGGTGCCCCAGTCCTCGTGGAGTTTCAAGCCGATGGCGCCGGCGCGCACCTGCTCTTCCAGTGGCCCAGGCAGGCTGGCGTTGCCCTTGCCGGTGAAGCCGATGTTCATCGGGAAGGCGTC
This sequence comes from Pseudomonas sp. HUK17, assembly GCF_001566765.1. Taxonomy (NCBI): domain Bacteria; kingdom Pseudomonadati; phylum Pseudomonadota; class Gammaproteobacteria; order Pseudomonadales; family Pseudomonadaceae; genus Pseudomonas; species Pseudomonas sp. HUK17. The sequence continues at coordinate 22,836 of NZ_LSMW01000011.1, read as the reverse complement.
GGCGGCCTTGAGCATCTGGGCCATATGCCAGGGACCGGGGGTCACGGTGGTGGCATAGGTGCCGGTGGCCGGCCCGGTGCCGCCGCCGATCATGGTGGTGGTGCCACTCATGAGCGCCTCTTCGATCTGCTGCGGGCAGATGAAGTGGATGTGGGAGTCGATGCCGCCCGCGGTGAGGATCATGCCTTCGCCGGCGATGACCTCGGTGGCGGCGCCGATGGGTACGCTGACGCCGGGCTGGATGTCCGGATTGCCGGCCTTGCCGATGGCCTGGATGCGCCCATTCTTGAGGCCGACATCGGCCTTGACGATGCCCCAGTGGTCGACGATCAGGGCGTTGGTGATGACGGTATCGACCACCTCGGCCGCCAGCAGCTGGCTCTGACCCATGCCGTCGCGGATGACCTTGCCGCCCCCGAATTTCACTTCTTCGCCGTAGACGGTGTGGTCCTCTTCGACCTCGATCCAGAGATCGGTATCGGCCAGGCGCACCCGGTCGCCGGTGGTGGGGCCGAACATGTCGGCATAGGCTTGGCGGGAGATTTTCATAGGCGTTGATCCCGAATAAAGGTGGTCCGGTTGGCCCTCACCCCGACCCTCTTCCGGAGGGAGAGGGAGAAGAGCGGGAGCTCGGTGTCTGTTCTTGAGCCCCCTCTCCCCTTGGGAGAGGGTTGGGGTGAGGGAGCGCGTAAAAGGCGAAGAGCCGGAGTACCCCTACAGCTTCCCCATCACCCGCCCGGCGAAGCCGTAGACGGTGCGCAGGCCGGCCAACTCGACCAGTTCCACCTCGCGACTCTGGCCTGGTTCGAAGCGCACGGCGGTGCCGGCGGCGATGTTCAGGCGCATGCCGCGGGTCAGGGCGCGATCGAACAGCAGGGCGTCGTTGGTCTCGTGGAAGTGGTAGTGCGAGCCCACCTGGATCGGCCGGTCGCCGCTGTTGGCTACGGTCAGGCTCAGGGTGCGGCGGCCGGCGTTGAGTTCGATGTCGCCGTCCTGGATCTGGTATTCGCCGGGGATCATGGGCGCTGCTCCAGCATCAGTTGCATGAAGGTGAGATCCAGCCAGCGACCGAACTTGGTGCCGACCTGGGGCATCTGCCCGGTGGTGATGAAGCCCAGGCGCTCGTGGAGGCGGATGGAGGCCTGGTTGCCACTCTCGATGGCGGCCACCATGACGTGCTTGTCGCAGGCACGGGCGCGTTCGATGAGCGCTGTCATCAAGCGCGGCCCGATGCCCTGGCCGCGCTGGTCGGGGTGGATGTAGACCGAGTGCTCGATGGTGTGGCGAAAGCCCTCGAAGGGCCGCCAGTCGCCAAAGGAGGCATAGCCCACCACCGCGCCGTCGGCATTCTCGGCGACCAGGATGGGGTAGCCCTGGGTGGCGCGCAGGTCGAACCAGGCCTGGCGGTTGGTCAGGTCCACCGGGGTCTCGTTCCAGATCGCCGTGGTGTTGCTGACGGCGTCGTTGTAGATGTGCAGCACGGCCGGCAGGTCGGCAGGCGTGGCGTCGCGGACGATCAGACTCATGGCGGTCTCCCTAGGCGATCGGCTGGTGGACGGTGACCAGCTTGGTCCCGTCGGGGAAGGTGGCTTCCACCTGGATCTCCGGGATCATCTCCGGAACGCCTTCCATCACCTGGTCGCGGGTCAGCAGGGTGGTGCCGTAGTGCATCAGCTCGGCCACGGTGCGACCGTCACGGGCGCCTTCGAGCAGGGCGGCTGAGATCAACGCCATGGCTTCCGGGTAGTTGAGCTTCACCCCACGCGCCAGGCGGCGTTCGGCCACCAGGCCGGCGGTGAAGATGAGCAGCTTGTCTTTTTCGCGGGGCGTCAGGTCCATGGGTGTTCCGGTTGGCAGATGCGGTCAAGGAAAGTCGGTCGATCATCGCGGCCATGGGCCGCGCCTACAAGAGTGTCGCGGCCTCAGGTGCTCCAGATCCGTGGCGGCATGGCGGCGCGGCCCAGCAGGGCCGGGCGCAGCAGGCGCCAGAGGTCGATCAGCCAGGCGCGGGCCTGCAGGGATTCGGTGGCCAGGCAGCGGGCGACCACCAGGCCGGGCAGCTGGGTCAGGTCGCCGCGAACCGGCAGGGCGAGGTCGCGGCAGCGCGCCAGGGTGTCGGCGTCCAGGGTGCCGGTGATCAACAAGGTAGCGAACACCGGCTGACCGGCCAGGCCGATGGGCGAGTCCAGCAACCGATCCGCGCCGACCAGGCGTTGGCGCTCATGCCACAGCGGAGTGCCGTCGCGGCGGATGTCCAGGTGCGCCTGGAACAGCCCCTCGGTGAAGCGCTCGGCACTGGCTGGGCGGCCCAGGGCGACGATGTCCCAGTAGCAGAGGCGGGCGTCGCCTGCCAGCTCGATACGGGTGGCGAGATGGGCCTGGGCGCCGGAGAAGACGATGGTCTCCTGGGGTAGCCATTCCAGGGTAGCGCCGGCGGCGACGCGCAGCTCGATCTGCTGATGCGCTGCGCTGTCGGCGCGATACCACTTGGCCGCCCCGGGGCTGGTGAGCTGGGCCCAGGCGTTCTCGCCGACGCTGACGTCGATGTCCAGCCGATCGCCCCCAGCGATGCCGCCCGGTGGATGGACGATGATGTGCTGGCAGACCTCGGGACCTTCGGCGTGCAGATGTTTCTGCACCCGCAAGGGGCCGACGTGGCGGCGGGTGGTCGGCCGGGTCCAGTCGCCCTGGCGGGCATAGGCCAGCTCCAGGCGCGCCAGCCAGGCAGGGGTGAACAGGGCAGGAGGCAGAGCAGAGGTCATCGGGGGTTGGTCGTTGTTTTGGTTGGGCCGTTTGGGGAGGGCCTTGCAAGAATCTGACCGGGTGGGGGGTATTTGTGAAGCGGGGGCGCTATGGAGGGCGTCGGGATAGGTGCCCGGGCTATTTGCTGAGTTTTGTATGTAGTTCCTGTTTCGCCTGGCCGGCGACTTACTTTTCTTTGCTTGCGGATCGCCGCCCGGTGCAAAGAAAAGTAAGCAAAAGAAAGCACACCCCACGTTTCGGCCCTCCGCTGCGCTCCGGGTGATTCGCTCCGCTCACCCTTCGGGCCAGCCTGCGGCTGTTACTCCGCTTCGCTACGTCTCCCTCGCTCCGGCGCCGCTCCGGGGGCACGGCACGAAGGGGCTTCCTGCCCCTCGCGCCTTGCTCGGCGTCCTGCCTCGCATCCCCTTCCACGACACCTACACTCGGCCTCACTGACGGGGACGGGGCGCAAGCCTGATGTCCGGATGTTCACAGGTTTGTAGCGTGGAAAACCGCGCAGCGTTTTCCACTGGAAGGTACCGACACTATCAGTGGACAAGGCGACGCTGTCCACGCTACGGGCTACGGGTTTTATGGTTCTTCAACCAACACTTTCAGGCTGGCGAATCGCCCCGTTCAGGAGGGCAAGCGCCAGTGTCGTGGAGTGGGTCGAGCCGCATGGATGCGGCGAGAGGTCCAGTGGGCTATGGACGGCCCATCTGGACCGACCCCGGAACGGCGCTGGCGTGAGCGGACCCGGAGCGCAGCGAAGGGCCGGATGTCCGGGGCAAGCGTTTTTGGTTACTTTTGCCGCGATTGGCAAAAGTGACTCGCCCGGGTGGGCGAAACAAAAAGTCTCAGCAGACTTCAGTAATCGGCTGGGTACCGATGAGCACAGGTGCTTTGGGCTTCGCTCCGCTCAGCACCAATCTACGTCAGCCGGTCTTCGGCGCGCCGACCCTTCCCTACGAAATCCCCCGCCACTGCCGCGGACTCACCTGAAACCACCGCCGAAACGCCCGTGAAAAGGCGCTGGTCTCCGAATAGCCCAGCAGCGGCGCCAAATCCGTGACCGGTAGCCGCTGCCGCAGGTAGTGCTGCGCCAGGTCGCGGCGGACACCCTCGACCAGCGCCGAGAAGCTCGCGCCCTGGTCGCGCAGGCGGCGCTGTAGCTGGCTGGTGGACAGGTCCAGGCGGTGGGCGATGGACTCCAGGCTGGGTTCGCCCAGGGGCAGCGCCAGGCGTACCGAGGCGCGGACCTCTTCGAGCAGTTCCAGCTGCGGCAGGCGCTGGCCGAGTTGGCGGATGGCGTCCTGTACCACCAGCAGGAGCAGCGGATCGTGGTCGGGCATGGCGCGGTCGCGCAGGTCGGCCTTGGGCACCAGCATGGCGTTGCAGGCCTGGCCGAAGCTGACCGGGGCGTCGAACAGCCGGCGATGCTCGTGCCAGCCCTCGGGCCGGGGGTGTTCGAACTGCACCGCCCGCGGCGCCCAGGTCGGGCCGAGTACATGGCGCAAGAGGTTGAGCAGCATGCCCAGGGTCAGCTCGGCGTCCTGGCGGCGGGCGACGATGGCGCCGTGGCGTACCTGGTAGTCGAAGCGCCAGCAATCGCCGGCGTCCACCAGCTGGATCAGGGTGCTGTGCTGGTGGAAGGGAAAGGCGGCGGCGAAGTTCTGCAGGGCCGCCTCGGCGGTGGGCGAGCAGAGCCCCACGTAACCCAGCAGACCGAGCATCTGCGGCTTGAACTGCTGCCCGTAGTGCAGCCCGAAATTGTCGCAGCCGGACTGGGCGGCGGCTTCTTCCAGGACCCGGCAGTAGTTGCCCAGCCCCAGGCTCAGGGTGGGATGCTGCAACTGTTCCGGATCGATGCCGGCGGTGCCGAAGATGCGATCGACATCGCCACCGTGGCTGGCGATGACGGTGTCCAGCCCGCTGGCGGCAGCAGAGAGCACGCCGAGGTTGCGCGATATTGAGGTCAGGGCGGCGAAACCAGAGGCGGCCAGGGGCATGGGGTGGGTCCAGGGAGGGGATCGGCATGAATGAAGCAAAGGCTGTGCCCCAGGGTGGCAGTCGATCCAGAGCAGGGACCATAACGTCGAGGGCTTCACGCTATTCGGCCCCTTGATGTGCCCCATCGCAGGGCGAGGAGTCGGACATCGCACCAGGGTGGTGCGGCCTTGGGTAGCAGCCTGGGAAGAGGAGTAACGCCGACTTGACCCCAGGCCTCGGCAACCGTGTCGAGCGGTCAAGTCGCCACGGCCCCGAGCTGTTTAAGCTCGAAAAAGCCGGGCATCGCGGGATCGCGGTGACCCATTCGGATCACGTCGCTACAAGGGGAGTGGCCTGTCATGACCAACGAGAAACTCAAGCCGACCCTCGGCACCCTGCACCTCTGGGGTATCGCCGTGGGTCTGGTGATCTCCGGGGAGTACTTCGGCTGGAGCTATGGCTGGGGCGTCGCCGGGACCCTGGGCTTTCTGGTTACCGCGCTGGTGGTGGCGGTGATGTACACCTGCTTCATCTTCAGCTTCACCGAGCTGACCACCGCCATTCCCCATGCCGGCGGCCCCTTCGCCTACAGCCGCCGCGCCTTCGGCCCCCGGGGCGGTACCATCGCCGGGATCGCCACCCTGATCGAATTCGTCTTCGCCCCGCCGGCCATCGCCATGGCCATCGGCGCCTACCTCAATGTGCAGTTTCCCGCCCTCGATCCCAAGCTGTGCGCGGTGGCGGCCTATTTCATCTTCATGACGCTGAACATCCTCGGGGTGAGCATCGCCGCCACCTTCGAATTGGTGGTAACGGTGCTGGCGGTGATCGAGTTGCTGATCTTCATGGGGGTGGTGGCGCCGGATTTCAGTCTGGCCAACTTCACCCGCGGTGGCTGGGCCGGGCAGGACCAGTTCTCGCTGGCGGCGGTGGGTGGCATGTTCGCCGCCATCCCCTTCGCCATCTGGTTCTTTCTCGCCATCGAGGGCGCGGCCATGGCCGCCGAGGAAGCCAAGGACCCCAAGCGCACCATTCCCAAGGCCTACATCGCCGGCATCCTCACCCTGGTGACCCTGGCCATCGGCGTGATGATCTTCGCTGGCGGCGTGGGCGACTGGCGGGCGCTGTCCAACATCAACGATCCGCTGCCCCAGGCCATGAAGGGGGTGGTGGGCGAGGGCTCCGTGTGGCTGCACCTGCTGGTGGGCATCGGCCTGTTCGGGCTGGTGGCCAGCTTCCACGGCATCATCCTCGGCTATTCCCGGCAATTCTTCGCCCTGGCCCGCGCCGGCTTTTTGCCCCACGGCCTGGCCAAGCTGTCGCGCTTCCAGACGCCGCACCGGGCGGTGCTGGCCGGCGGCGTGGTGGGCATCGCCGCCATCTTCAGCGACGGGGTGATCAGCCTGCAGGGCATGACCCTGACCGCCGCCATGATCACCATGAGCGTGTTCGGCGCCATCGTCATGTACATCATGAGCATGCTCAGCCTGTTCAAGCTGCGCCGCAGCGAGCCGAACCTGGAGCGCACCTTCCGCGCACCCGGCTATCCGGTGGTGCCGGCCATCGCCCTGGTGCTGGCGGTGGTCTGCCTCATCGCCATGGTCTGGTACAACCCGGTGATCGCCAGCGTCTTCGTGGTGCTGATGGTGATAGGCGCGCTGGTCTGCGGTCTCAGCCGTAGACAGGGCGACATTGCACCCGATGCTGCCTTTGGCGAAGCCTGAGAGCCTATTCAAAGTCTGCTGCGCGTCGGCCAAACGGCGTTGAAAAGGCCCTGGAGGGCCAGCCCCGTCGGAATGCTCATTTACCATTCGTAAACTCGAGCGCGAGTCCGATCCGCTTCCTCAGGCCTTTTCGTGGGGCTGCCTAGGCCTTGTTTGTCTCTAGCTCGCGAGCCTTTGAACAGGCTCTGCGCAGCGCAACCCGGGAGGTAGCATGAGCGGTTTCCAGCATAGCGTGGGCGGCCAGACCTGGCGTTTCGCCGATCTCAAGGAACTGCTGGCCAAGGCCACCCCGGCGCGTTCCGGGGATGTCCTGGCCGGAGTCGCCGCCGGCAGCGACGTGGAGCGGGTGGCAGCGCAGATGGCGCTGGCCGAAGTGCCACTCAAGCACTTTCTCAGCGAGGCGGTGATCCCCTACGAGGCCGACGAGGTCACCCGGCTGATCCTGGATACGCACGATGCCGAGGCCTTTGCCCCGGTCGCCCACCTCACCGTGGGCGGCTTCCGCGACTGGCTGCTAGGTGCGGCGGCCGACGAGACCAGTCTCGCCGCGCTGGCCCCGGGGCTGACTCCGGAGATGGTCGCCGCGGTGTCCAAGATCATGCGCATCCAGGACCTGATCCTGGTGGCGCAGAAGGTTCGGGTGGTGACCCGCTTTCGCAACACCATCGGCCTGCGTGGACGGCTGTCGACCCGGCTTCAGCCCAATCACCCGACCGACGATCCGGCCGGCATCGCCGCCAGCGTCCTCGACGGCCTGCTCTACGGCAACGGCGATGCGGTGATCGGCATCAACCCGGCCACCGACAGCACGGGCGGCATCTGCGAGCTGCTGAAGATGCTCGATGCCGTGATCCAGCGCTACGAGATCCCGACCCAGGCCTGCGTGCTGACCCACGTCACCACCAGCATCGCCGCCATCGAGCGCGGTGCGCCAGTGGACCTGGTGTTCCAGTCCATCGCCGGCACCCAGGGCGCCAACGAAAGCTTTGGCATCAGCCTGGCGCTGCTGCAGGAGGGCTATGAAGCCGGACTGTCGCAGCGCCGCGGCACCCTGGGCGACAACCTCATGTATTTCGAAACGGGGCAGGGCAGCGCCCTCTCGGCGGGGGCCCACCATGGCGTCGATCAGCAGACCTGCGAGGTGCGCGCCTACGCCGTGGCGCGCAAATTCCAGCCGCTGCTGGTCAATACCGTGGTCGGCTTCATCGGCCCCGAGTACCTCTACAACGGCAAGCAGATCATCCGCGCCGGGCTGGAGGATCACTTCTGCGGCAAGCTGCTCGGCGTGCCCATGGGCTGCGACATCTGCTACACCAACCATGCCGAGGCCGACCAGGACGACATGGACATGCTGCTGACCCTGCTGGGCGCGGCGGGTATCAACTTCATCATGGGCATCCCGGGCTCCGACGACGTGATGCTCAACTATCAGACCACCTCCTTCCACGACGCCCTCTACGCCCGCCAAGTGCTGGGCCTGCAACCGGCGCCGGAATTCGCCGCCTGGCTCGACCGCCTGGGCATCCTGCGCCTGGAAGACGGCCGCTTCCGCCTCGGCGACGGCCTGCCCGCGCCGTTCCAGCGCGCGTTGGCGCAGATGTGAAGGGTTTTTTCGTAGGTTGGGCTGAGCGCAGCGAAGCCCAACGTTGCCAGGCCCGATTCGTACCTGTTGGGCTTCGACGGTGGAGCTGTCTCAACCCAACCTACGAAAGGCCGAGTGCCCTGTCCATCCCGTACCTGTTGGGCTTCGACGATGGAGCTGTCTCAACCCAACCTACCAAGGAGGTTGCCATGAAGGACTCCGACACCGCCCGCTCCGATCCCTGGGCCGAGTTGCGTCGCCTGACCCCGGCGCGCATCGCCCTGGGCCGCGCCGGCACCAGCCTGCCCACCGCTGCCCAGCTGGACTTCCAGGCCGCCCATGCCCAGGCCCGCGATGCGGTACACCTGGCCTTCGACCACCAGGCGCTGCATGAAGGCCTGACCGCCCAGGGCCGCGAGACCCTGGTGCTCAGAAGCGCCGCGCCGGATCGACACACCTATCTGCAGCGCCCCGACCTGGGACGCAAGCTGTCGGAGGAATCCGCCCGTAAGCTACAGGCCTATGCCGCCGAGCATCCCGAGGGCTTCGACGTCGCCGTGGTCATCGCTGATGGCCTCTCCGCCCTGGCGGTGCATCGCCATGCGCTGCCGTTCCTCGAGCGCCTGGCCGACCAGGCCCAGGCTGAGGGCTGGCGCTGGGCCCCGGTGACCCTGGTGGAGCAGGGGCGGGTGGCGGTGGGTGACGAGATCGGCGGCCTGCTCAAGGCGCGGCTGCTGGTGATGCTGATCGGCGAACGCCCGGGCCTGAGTTCGCCCGACAGCCTCGGCCTCTACTTTACCTATGGCCCACGCCCTGGCCTCAACGACGCCTATCGCAACTGCATCTCCAACGTGCGCCTGGAAGGCCTCGCCTATGGCCTGGCGGCGCACAAGCTGCTCTACCTGATGCGCGAAGCGGATCGGCGTAAGCTCTCTGGGGTGCAACTCAAGGATGAGGCCGAGGTGCCCCTGCTGGAGGGTGGGGAAGAGAACGCCCGGGTCGGTAATTTTCTCACTGCTCAATGAGCGTGACTGGCCTTCATCCTGGCGTGAGCGTCTTGCGCAGGAAGTACCGCGCGAAGCCCGGCGGATAGTCCGCCAGCTCGCCGAAGACTTCATAGCCCAGGCGCTCGTAGAAGCCGCGGGCCTGGAACTCATGGGTGTCGAGCCAGGCGCCGTGGCAACTGCGGCTGCTCGCCTCGGCCTCGGCGCGCAGCAGCAACTCGCGGCCGGCGCCCTGGCCGCGGACGGCCTCGTCCACCGCCAGCAACTGCACGGTCAGCCAGCCATAGCTGGTATAGCCCCAGAGGCCGCCGAGGGCTTCGCCGCCGCGGGTCAGGCTGATGACCAGGGCCCGGTAACCGCTCGGGCCCGCCTGGCTGTCGTTGTAGCGCCTCAGCGGCGCGGCGATGGCCTGGCGCAGGTCTTCGCGTGCTTCGTCGGTCAGGTGGTAAACCAGGGGTGCTGCGGACATGGCGAAGGTCTCGGGAAGAGGTCTGTCCGAGCATAGCGCAGCAGTGCTGCGTGACCGCCCGGTTCTGCCGCTTTCGCCGGGGCGGCCTTGGGGTAGCATGGCCTTTTAGCCGTCTCGCGAGGGAGCCATGGACATACGTGAAGGTCGCGCCCGGGTCGGCGCCCTCGAGCTGGCCTATGAGGACTGGGGCGATCCCGCTGATCCGGCGCTGCTGCTGATCATGGGCTTTGGCGCCCAGTTGCTGCTCTGGCCGGAAGGCTTCTGCGAGGCCCTGGTACGCCGGGGCCTGCGGGTGATCCGTTTCGACAATCGCGACGTCGGCCAGTCCTCGCGGCTGAGCTGGCCGGGTGGACGGCCGCCTTCACTGTGGCCGGTGCTGGGGCGGGCGCAACTGGGCAAGCCCAGCGCCGTGCCCTATCGCCTGGAAGCCATGGCCGCCGATGCGGTCGGGCTGCTCGATCACCTGGGGCTGGAACGCGCCTTCGTACTGGGCGGCTCCATGGGCGGCATGATCGCCCAGATCCTCGCCGCCAACTGGCCACAGCGGGTGGCGCGGCTGGGCATCCTGTTCTCGTCGACCAATCAGCCGCTGTTGCCGCCACCCTCGTTCAAGCTGCTTGGCAGCCTGCTGCTGCGACCCCCGGCCGATCTGCCGGCGGAGGCGGCGCTCGCCCGGCAGAAGGCCCTGCTGCGCGGCATCGAGAGTCCGAGGTATCGCCAGAGCGAGGCCGATCTGGAACGGCTGGTGCAGCGCATCCTGGCGCGCGGGGTGGATGTGGAGGGGGTGCAGCGGCAGTTGTTCGCCCTGCTCGGCAGCGGCGATCTGCGCGTCTTCGCCCGCCGCATCCAGGCGCCGACCCTGGTGGTGCACGGCGCGCGGGATCCCTTGCTGCGTCCGGCCTGTGGTCGCGCCGTGGCGCGGGCCATTCCCGGCGCCCGCTTCGAGCTGATACCGGACATGGCCCATGACCTGCCGGCACCGCTCTGGCCGAGGCTCAGCGAGTTGTTCGCCGACTTCTTCCTGGCGGCCTAGGCCGGGTCGCCGGCGCGGGGCCTGAGTCCGTCGATGATCAGCGTCTCCAGGCCCTGCAGGACCTCGTCGAAGAACAGCGGATCCTTCAGCGAGCGGCCGCACAGGGTCTGCACCTGCACCCGGAAGTCCGCATAGTGCTGGGTGATGGCCCAGATGCTGAAGATCAGGTGGTGCGGATCCACCGGCGCCAGCTTGCCGGCGGCGATCCAGGTGCGGATCACCCGGGCCTTCTCATCCATCAGGTCGTGCAGGCTGCCCTGCAATTCGGGCAGCAGCAGCGGTGCGCCCTGGACCATCTCCAGGCAGAACAGCCGGGACTCGGCGGGATAGTCGCGGGACATCTCCAGCTTCTGGCGCAGATAGCCGCGCAGGGCGTCGAGGGGTTCCTGGTCTTCGCTGAAGGTGCGCAGGGGATTCAGCCAGGTCGCCAGCAGCTGACGCAGCACGGCGACATAGAGCTCTTCCTTGTTGCTGAAATAGTAGAGCAGGTTGGTCTTGGAGACGTCCGCCTGCAGCGCCACCTGATCCAGACTGGCGCCGTGCAGACCGAAGCGGGAAAAGATATCGAGCGCCGCGCTGAGGATCTGGGCGCGCTTGGCTTCTATCTGGCGCTGCCGGCGTTGCTGGGCGGCAGGGCTGGGTTGGCGGGACTTGCGTGGCGGAAGATCACTGGCCTGACTCACGAACTGCTCCTTGGGCCTTCTTGGACATCTGACGCGGGCCGGCTGCAGGCGCGGTCGTTGAGCTTCGCACCTTCCTGGTGACGAATCATCGGCGGACCCCGAAAGGTAGCGCGTCAGTCTCCGAACTCTAGCATGGCGCGCCGGCCTTCATGCCCCGGATTCGGGCGCCTTGCACAAACTAGGTGCTCTAATCTGGACCAAATGGTCCAGCTTTATTCTCGAACAGACCCCAAGTGTTTGATTGGCTTGAACTTTCAAGACTTGGCAAGCTTTCTGCTCCGATCCTGCAGCAACGGCGCATCTGGATGCGCTTCGATTCCTGACTGCGGGAGAGTGCGAGCGATGAACATCGGTGTCTTCATTCCCATCGGCAACAACGGCTGGCTGCTATCGGAAAACGCGCCCCAGTACCGGCCCACCTTCGAGCTGAATCGCGAGATCGTGCAGCGCGCCGAGCACTACGGCTTCGACTTCGCCCTGTCGATGATCAAGTTGCGCGGCTTCGGCGGTAAGACCGAATTCTGGGACCACAACCTGGAATCCTTCACCCTGATGGCGGGCCTGGCGGCAGTGACCTCGCGCATCAAGCTGTTCGCCACCGCCGCGACCCTGACCCTGCCGCCGGCCATCGTCGCGCGCATGGCCGCCACCATCGACTGCATCTCCGGCGGCCGCTTCGGCGTCAACCTGGTCACCGGCTGGCAGAAGCCCGAATACAGCCAGATGGGGCTCTGGCCGGGCGATGAATTCTTTGCCAGTCGCTATCAATACCTCGGTGAATACGCCCAGGTGCTGCGCGATCTCTGGGGCACCGGCCAGTCGGACTTCCAGGGCGCGCACTTCCGCATGGAGGACTGCCGGGTCAGTCCGCAGCCCCAGGCGCCCATGGAGATCGTCTGCGCCGGGGCGAGCGATGCCGGCCTGGCCTTCGCCGCCGAACATGCCGACTACAGCTTTGTCTTCGGCAAGGGCGTCAACACGCCCAAGGCCTTCGCCCCGGCGGTGGAGCGGCTGCAGGCGGCCACCGCCAAGACCGGGCGCGAGGTCTCCTCCATCGCCCTGTTCATGATCATCGCCGCCGAGACCGACGAGGCGGCCCGCGCCAAGTGGGAGCACTACAAGGCCGGGGCCGACGAGGAGGCCATCGCCTGGCTGGGCGCCCAGGCCGCCGCCGACACCAAGTCCGGCAGCGACACCAATGTGCGGCAGATGGCCGATCCGACCTCGGCGGTCAACATCAACATGGGCACCCTGGTGGGTTCCTTCGCCAGCGTGGCGCGGATGCTGGACGAGATCGCCGAGGTGCCCGGGGCCAGCGGGGTGCTGCTGACCTTCGATGACTTCGTCCAGGGCGTGACCGACTTCGGCGAGCGCATCCAGCCGCTGATGCAGAGCCGCCGTCACGTCGAGCTGCTCAAGGAGAGTGCCTGATGAACGCTGTGGAAACCCTGGCGGGCTATGCCCTGCCTGCGAGCGACGCCGAAGCCGTGACGCTGCCGGCGCGGCCCGAACCGCTGCGGCTCAAGGCCAGCGAGACGGCGCTGATCGTGGTGGACATGCAGAACGCCTATGCCAGCAAGGGCGGCTACCTGGACCTGGCCGGCTTCGACGTCTCCGCTACCGGCCCGGTGATCGAGAATGTCGCCGCCGTGGTGGAGACCGCCCGCGGCGCCGGTATCCAGGTGGTCTGGTTCCAGAATGGCTGGGATCCGGAGTATCGCGAGGCGGGCGGACCGGGTTCGCCCAACTGGCACAAGTCCAATGCCCTGAAGACCATGCGCAAGCGACCCGAATTGCAAGGGCAGTTGCTGGCCAAGGGCGGCTGGGACTATGCCCTGGTGGATCAGCTGCAGCCGGCGGCCGCCGATCTGGTGGTGCCCAAGACCCGCTACAGCGGCTTTTACAACACCCACCTGGACAGCCTGCTGCGCGCCCGTGGCATCCGCAACCTGGTGTTTGTCGGCGTCGCCACCAACGTCTGCGTGGAGTCGACCCTCCGGGACGGCTTCTTCCTCGAATACTTCGGCGTCTGCCTGCACGACGCCTGCCACCAGGCCGGACCCCGTTCGGCCCACGACGCCGCGCTGTTCAACATCGAGACCTTCTTCGGCTGGGTCGCCAGCTGCGCCGACTTCCACACCACCTTCGCCAAGGACTGAGCACCATGCCCAAGCAAGCCGTGATCCCAGCCGGTACCGGTACCCCCATCGCCCCCTTCGTGCCCGGCAGCCTGGCCGATGGCGTGCTCTATGTCTCCGGCACCCTGCCGTTCGATGCCCAGAACAACGTGGTCCATGTCGGCGACGCCGCCGCCCAGGCACGCCACGTGCTCACCACCATCCAGGGCGTGGTGGAGGCGGCTGGCGGCAGCATGGCCGACGTCACCTTCAACATGATCATGCTCACCGACTGGGCGAACTACGCCGCCATCAACGCGGTGTACGCCGAATTCTTTCCTGGCGAGAAGCCGGCGCGCTACTGCATCCAGTGCGGCCTGGTGAAGCCTGACGCCCTGATCGAGATCGCCAGCATCGCCCATGTCGGCTAGCTCCCGCTCCGTACCTACCCCCTCTCCCTCTGGGAGAGGGCTGGGGTGAGGGAAGCCCCAACCACTGAACCACCAAGGACCGCCCATGCACTTCGAACTCCATGGCCGCCAGGACCCGGCGGCCGAGACCCTGCTGCTCAGCTCCGGGCTGGGCGGCGCCGGGGCCTTCTGGGCGCCACAGCTGGCGACTCTGGGCGAACGTTTCCGGGTGGTGGTCTACGACCAGACCGGCACCGGCAGGAGCCCGGCCGAGTTGCCCGCCGACTATTGCATCCAGCATATGGCCGAGGACCTGCTGGCGCTGGCCGATCGCCTGGAACTCGACCACTGTCTGTTCATGGGCCATGCCCTGGGCGGTCTGGTGGGCCTGCAGGCCGAGCTGCTACGGCCGGGCCTGATCCGTCGCCAGGTGCTGGTCAACGCCTGGAGCCGACCTAATCCGCACACCGCGCGCTGCTTCGCCCTGCGCCAACGGCTGCTGCGCGATAGCGGCGCCGCGGCCTATGTCCAGGCCCAGGCGATCTTTCTCTATCCGGCCACCTGGATCGCCGAACAGGGCGAGCGCCTGGCCGCCGACGAAGCCCATGCCCTGGCGCACTTCCCCGGTGAGGCCAATGTCCTGCGGCGCATCGGCGCGCTGCTGGCCTTCGATGTGGACGCCGAGCTGGGACGTATCCAGGTACCGACCCTGGTATTGGCCAACCGCGACGACGTGCTGGTGCCCTGGACCTCGTCCCAGCGCCTGGCCGCAGGCTTGCCCCAGGCCACCCTCCAGTTGCTGGAGTGGGGCGGCCACGCTTCCAGTGTCACCGACCCCGCCACCTTCGACCGGGTGGTACTCGACTATCTCAGCCAAGCCCTGGAGGCGTAACGCCATGTCCGTTGCCCATGCCGTGCCCCTATCCGCCACTACGCCCGCCACTCTTGTCGACCGCGACCTCTTCCGGGGGGCCATGGCGCGCCTGGGCGCCGCGGTCAACCTCGTCACCACCGACGGTCCGGCCGGCCTGGCCGGCTTTACCGCTACCGCCGTGTGCAGCGTCAGCGACAGCCCGGCGACCTTGCTGGTCTGTCTCAACCGCGGCGCCTCGGTGCATCCGGCCTTCAGCGCCAACGGCGTGCTCTGCGTCAACGTCCTGGCCGCCGGCCAGCAGACGCTGGCCAACCTCTTCGGGGGCAAGACCGCCATGGCCGAACGCTTCGCCGCGGCGAACTGGACGCGCCTCGCCACCGGTGCGCCGGTGCTGGACGGCGCCCTGGTGGCCTGCGATTGCCGCATCGCCGGAGTGCAGTCGGTGGGCAGCCACGACCTGCTGCTCTGCGAGGTGCTGGGAGTGGCCGAGCCGGGTGGTCAGGGTGGCCTACTGTATTTCGATCGGCGTTATCACGAGCTGGCCTAGCGGGGGCTGTCGGGCTTCGACGAGGGAGCCGTCTCCACCCAACCCATGACCGCTGTAGGTTGGGTTGAGCGCAGCGAAGCCCAACACCGCCCAGCCGATCCAACACCCCAAAGCCTTCCCTGTCAGCCTTAACCGCACCCCAGGCGCCACCCCGGTGCACGCTGACCGTTCGAGGTGCAGCGCACCATCAGCGGATCCTGAGTATCGCCCTCAACGCGCTGTTTTTATTGGCTTTTATAGTTTTTACCAAATGGTCCAAAGATGGCACAACGGTTGCAATTTCCCTGCTGCCGTCCTGCCCGGTGAACGTGCGTCGCGCTGTCTCCTTTCGTCCCACTCGTGAGGTCCGTCATGCCGCTGTCCAGTGTTCCCATTATCGATCTGGCTCCCTACTTCGAAGGTTCTGCCGCCGGCAAGCAGGCGGTGGCCAAGGCCGTCGACCAGGCCTGCCGCGATATCGGCTTTCTGGTCATCACTCACCATCAGGTGCCCGAAGAACTGGTCGAGCGTGTCTCGCGCCTGTCGCGAGCCTTCTTCGACCTGCCGCTGGCGGAGAAACGCAAGGCTGATCGACCGCGCTCGGATCAGGTGCGCGGCTACAGCGCGGTGGCCGAGGAAAGCCTGTCCTACAGCCTGGAAGAGGCGGCGCCGGGGGATCTCAAGGAGTCCTTTTCCATTGGCCCTCTGGATGTTCCGGCCACGGCCTATTACCGCGGCCCCGAAGCCGGGCCGCACTTCGCGCCCAATGTCTGGCCCGCGGCCATTCCCGGCTTTCGCCAGGCCTATGCCGAGTACTTCGCCGCCATGAGCGACCTGGCGCGCACCCTGATGCGGCTCTTCGCCCTGGGGCTGGACTTGCCGGAGACCTACTTCGACAGCCGCATCGATCGCCACATCAGCATGTTCCGCACCCTCTGCTATCCCCACCAGAAGGAAGCGGCGCTGCCTGGCCAGCTGCGCGCCGGTGCCCATACCGACTACGGCAGCCTGACCATCGTCCGTCCCGATGACGCCCCCGGCGGGCTGCAGGTGCGCAATGCCGACGGCGAGTGGGTGGACGTGCCCAAGGTGCCGGGCAGCTTCGTGGTCAACATCGGCGACCTGATGATGCAGTGGACCAACGACCGCTGGGTCTCGACCCTGCACCGGGTGGTGAATCCACCGGCGGATGCCGGTTGCGACACCCGCCGCCAGTCCCTGGTGTTCTTCCACCAGCCCAACTACGACACCCTCATCGAATGCCTGCCCGGTTGCGCCACGCCCGGCACGCCGCCGCGCCATGCGCCCATCACCTCGGGCGACCACCTGAGATCCAAGTTCGTCAAGCAGACCACCTTTGGTGGCACCCAGACCGGCGTGCGGGTGGCCTGATGCCGAGTCTTTCCTACGTCAACGTCTTCGCCCGCGACGTGGTGGCCCTGAGCGGCTTCTACCAGCGGGTGTTCGGTTTCCCGGAGATCGAGGCGATCCGCTCGCCGATCTTTCGCGGTCTGGACACCGGCAAGACCGCCATCGGCTTCAACGCGCCGGAGGCCTATGAACTGCTGGGGCTGGGCGAATTCGCCGGCAGTGAAGGCTGCCGCTTCCTGCTCAATCTGGAGGTGGGCAGCCGCGCCGAGGTGGACCGGCTGGTGCCGGTGGCCGAGGCCGCCGGTGCGCGCCTGGTGAAGGCGCCCTACGAAACCTATTACCACTGGTACCAGGCCGTGCTGCTGGACCCGGAAGGCAACGTATTCCGTATCAACTACATGCTGTAGACAAGACTAAGGACGAGACGATGCTGAGCAGATGGCTGGGAAGAGTGGCGTGTGTGCTGGCGCTGGTGGGACTGGGCGCCGTGGCGCAGGCGGACGACGAGGGTTTCACCCTCAAGGGCGAGCCGAAGATCGCCATGCTGTATTTCACCGCCAAGAACGACGGCGGCTGGACCCAGGCCATGGACGAGGCGCGGGTCAAGATCGAGAAGGAACTGGGCCTGAAGATCCAGTTCGTGGAAAACGTGCCGGAGACCGCCTCGGCCATCCGCCCGGCCGCCGAGCGTTTCATCAAGCGCGGCGCCAACATCGTCATCGGCACCGCCTTCGGCTATTCCGACACCTTCAAGCAACTGGCCGAGCAGTATCCCGAGGTGGCCTTCCTCAACGCCTCGGGCACCACCAACGGCCGTAACCTGGAATCCTTCTACGGCCGCACCTACGAGAGTCAGTACCTCTGCGGCATGGCCGCGGGCGCGGCCTCCAAGACCGGCAAGCTGGGCTTCGTCGCCGCCAATCCCTTCGGCGTGGTGAACTGGACCATCAACGCCTACGAGCTGGGCGCCCGGCAGATGAATCCCAACGCCACCCTCACGGTGATCTACACCGGCAGCTGGAACGATCCGGTCAAGGAGCGCGCCGCGGCCGCCGCCCTGATCGACCAGGGCGCCGACGTCATCGGCCAGCACGTGGACACCCCCACGCCGCAGATCGTCGCCCAGGAGCGCGGCGTCTATGGCACCGGCCACCACCGCGACATGCGCCAGTTCGCGCCCAAGGCCACCCTCTGCTCCTCGGTGTGGGTCTGGGATCGCTTCCTGGTGCCCGAGCTCAAGAAGGTCATCGCCGGCCACTGGAAACCTGCACCCAACGGCGCCCTGGTGTCCATGGCCGACGGCGGCACCGACATCGCCGGCTTTGGCGACGCCGTGCCCAAGGCGGCCCAGGAGAAGATCCTCGCCGAGCGCGAGGCCCTGCTCAAGGGCAAGCAGATCTACGCCGGTCCCTTGAGCGATCGCGACGGCAAGGAGCGCGTCCCCGCCGGCCAGGTACTGTCCGACCCGGCGCTGTGGCAGATGGACTGGTTCGTCCAGGGCGTGACGACGCAAAAGTAGCGGCTCACCCCTGGGTGCCGGGCCTCTCCAGGCCCGGCACCGGAGCTAACGCCTGGGTAGGGTGGAAAACCGCGCAGCGTTTTCCACGGAGGCGATCCTTGGACAAAGGCCGACCAGCATGAAAAGACACAACGCCCTGCAACTGCGCGGCGTCGGCAAGACCTTCGATGGCTTCCAGGCGCTGCAGCAGGCGGATTTCCTGGTGCGCTGGGGCGAGGTGCATGCGCTGCTCGGCGAGAACGGCGCAGGCAAGTCGACGCTGATGAACATCGCTGCCGGCCTCTATGCGCCGGAGACCGGTGAGCTCCTGGTGGACGACAACCCGGTGCGGCTGCGCGGTCCGGCGGACGCCGCGCGCTTGCACATCGGCATGGTCCACCAGCACTTCAAGCTGGTGCGGCCCTTCAGCGTCGCCGAGAACGTCCTGCTCGGCCTGCCGGCGGGGCAGGGTAGTCATCGCCGGCGCCTGGTCGAGATCAGCGAGCGTATCCGCCAGCAGGCGGCCGCCCTGGGCTTCGCCATCCGCCCGGAGCAGCGGGTGGCGGACCTGTCCATCGCCGAGCAGCAGCGGGTGGAAATCCTCAAGGTGCTGCTGGCCGGGGCGCGCATCCTCATCCTCGACGAACCCACCGCAGTACTTACCGATGGCGAAGGCGAGCGGTTGCTAGAGACCCTGCGCGCCCTGTCAGCGGAGGGCGCAGCGGTGGTGCTGGTGACCCATCGCATGCAGGACGCCCTGACCTACGCCGACCGCCTCACGGTGATGCGCGGCGGCCGCACCCTGCGCAGCCTGGACCCCGCCGAGGTGTCGGTGGACGAACTGGTACGCCTCACCGTGGGTGACGCCCAGCCGCTCGCCGACACCCCGCGACGTGCTGCCGGGGCACCGCTGCTGACGGTGCGCGGCCTACGCACCCCGGAACGTGGCGGGCGCCGCGCCCTGGATGGCATCGACCTGGAGCTGCGCGCTGGGGAGATCTATGGCATCGCCGGGGTTGGCGGTAACGGCCAGGGCGAGCTGGCCGACGTGCTGATGGGCCTGCCGCAGCCCTGCGAAGGCGAGGTACGGCTGGAGGGCTTCGGTGATCTGGCCGCGGCTGCCGGCGCTCGCCGCCGCGATCTGCGCATCGCCGCCATTCCCGCCGACCGCTATGGCAGCGCCTTGGCCGGGTCCCTGTCGGTGGCTGACAACTTCGCCATCGGCGCGGTGCATGCCGGTCGCTTCGGTGGCTTCGCCCGCCTGGATCGCCGCGCCCAGGAAGAGGCGACCCAGGCGGCGGTCACGCAATTCGATGTCCAGGGCGTGCGCTCGGTGCGGCAGAAGGCGGCGCTGCTCTCCGGCGGTAATGCCCAGAAGCTGGTGATCGCCCGGGAATTCGGCCGCGAACCGCGGCTGGTGCTGGCCCACAGCCCCAGTCGTGGCCTCGACGTGCGCGCCGGCTCCGAGGTACAGGCGCGCCTGCTGGCCGCCCGCGAGGCCGGCGCCGCGGTGTTGTTGATCAGCGAAGACCTGGACGAGGTGCTGGCCCTCGCCGATCGCATCGGGGTGATGAGCGCCGGACGCCTCGTCGCCGAATTCCAGCGACCCGCCGATCGCCAGGCGATCGGCCATGCCATGGTGAATCATGCTTGAACCCCTGAGTGCTCCGCTTTCCCAGGTCGATGGCCCGCGACCACGGCAACCGCTGTTCAGCCGGCGCTACACCCTGGAGATCCGCCAGCAGCTGGCCTGGCCCTGGCAGGCGCTGATCCTCGGCCTGGCGTTGCTGGTCGGCCTGGGGCTGTCGGCCGCCATCCTGGTGCTGGCCGGGGTGCCGGCCGGCGAGTTGCTCAACGAATTCGTGGTCGCCACCCTGTTCGATGCCCAGAGTCTGCAGGCCACCCTGTTCCAGGCCGCGCCGGTGATCCTGGTCGGTCTGGCCGGCTGCCTGGCCTTTCGCGCGCGCTTCTGGAATCTGGGGCTGGAAGGCCAGATGATCTGGGGGGCCATCGGCGCCACGGCAGTGTCGCTGTTCGAGATCGGCCCGGAAGCCCTGCGCCTGCCGCTGATGCTGGTGGCGGCGCTGCTCGGCGGCCTGCTCTGGGCGCTGGCGCCCCTGTTGCTCAAGCTGCGCCTGGGGGTCAACGAGATCATCGCCTCGCTGATGCTCAACTACATCGCTGCCAACTTCCTGCTGCACCTGGTGTTCGGTCCCTGGAAGGACCCGCGCGACGCCTTTCCCTATTCACCGCTGTTCCGCCCCTTCGAACGGCTGCCGGAGTTGTTGCCCGGGCTGAGTCTGGCGGTGCCCCTGGCGCTGCTGGTGGCGGTGCTGGCCTGGTGGTTCGTCGCCCTTAGCCGGGCCGGGCTCTACCTGAAATTCGTCGACGCCAATCCGCGGGTGGCCGGCGCCGTCGGCGTGCCGGTGCGCGCCACCATCCTTGCCACGGTGCTGGCTTCCGGCGCCCTGGCCGGGCTGGCCGGCTTCGTGGTGGCGGCCGGGCAGGAGGGGCGGCTGACCCAATCCTTCTACCAGGGCTATGGCTTCTCCGGGATCCTCATCGCCTTCCTGGCGCGCAACAACCCCCTGGCCGCCGCCGTGGTGGCTTTCCTGGTGGCGACCCTGTTCGTCGCCGGGCGCAATCTGCAGGTGTTCTACCAGATCCCCTTCGCCATGGTGCAGCTGATCCAGGCGCTGATCGTCATCTGCGTGGCGTCCTCGGATTTCTTCATCCGCCATCGGCTCAGACGCAGCCAGGGAGGTGCCGCTTGAATCTGGTCGCCAGCTGGCTGGGTAACGTCCCCGACTTCGCCATACCCTACGCCCTGGCGGCGCTGGGGCTGATCCTCACCGAGCGATCCGGGGTGCTGGCCCTGCATGCCGAGGGCCTGATGCTGGTCGGCGCGCTGTTCGGCATCGGCGCGCAGCTGGCCTTGGGCAATGCCGGCCTGGCGCTGCTGGCGGCCATGGGAGCGGCGGCGCTGGTCTCGTTGCTGTTCGCGGTCATGGTGATCTGGCTGCGCATCAACCAGGTGATTGCCGGCCTGACCCTGGTGTTCTTCTGCCAGGGCCTCACCGGCCTGCTCGGCACCCTCTGGGGCTGGACCAACCAGCCGGTGGCCGGCCTGCCGGCGCTGGCGCTCTGGCCGCTGTCGGAGCTGCCGCTGGTGGGGCGGCTGTTCCAGCAGAACCTGCTGGTCTACCTGACCCCGCTGATCTTCTTCGCGGTGATCGCCTGGCTCGAACGCACCACCCCCGGGCTGCGTCTGCGGGCGGTGGGTGAGAACCCCCAGGCGGCCGATGCGGCGGGTCTCTCGGTGGCCGGCTACCGGTTGCTGGCGATCCTCGCCGGTGCGGCGCTGGTGGGTCTGGCCGGAGGCTACATCGCCGTGCTCAGCACCAAGCTGTGGATCGCCGAGATGACCGGCGGCCGTGGTTGGATCGCCGTGGCCCTGGTGATCTTCGCCCGCTGGTCGCCCTGGCGCGCCCTGGCCGGGGCGCTGCTGTTCGGCTGCATCGAGGCGCTGATTCCGCAGCTGGCTGCCGCCGGTGTGCGGCTGTCGCAATACTTCATCCTGATGGCGCCCTATGCCGTCACCCTGGGCGTGATGATCTGGGTCGCCCTGGCCGGGCGTGACCGCCTGAGCCAGCCCGGCGCCCTGGGCGAAGCCTATGTTCGGGAGGAACGCCGATGAGCCTGCGCGCTTTCGTCTATGAAGAACTCCGGCTGCTGGCGCGGGCGGACTTCGCCGATTATCTGGATCCGAGCACCACGGCGGTGCTGTCCATCGACCTGCACCGCGGCCACCTGGACGCCTCGCCGAAGTGCCCCTGCCCGGCGCCCCGCGCCCGTGACCTGGTGGCGCCGGTGGACGCCTTCCACCGCCAGGCCCGCGCCCTGGGCGTGCGCATCGTCCATGTGAAATCGGTGCTGCGCGCCAATGGCGCCGATGACCTGGGCGGTATTCCTGCGGCCTGGCGGCGGACCTTTCCGCTACACGTGGGGCCGATTCCCAATGCCGACGCCCATGCCCTGGAAGGCTCGCCCTGGACCGAGCTGCTCACCGAGGTCCTGCCCGAAGACCTGCGGGTGGAAAACAAACGGCGGCTGTCGGCCTTCTATCCCACCGACCTGGACTTCCTGCTGCGCAACCAGCGCATCACCACTGTGGTGCTGGATGGCGGCTTCACCGACTGCTGCGTGCTCAACACCGCCTTCGACGCCAGCAACCGCACCTACAGGGTGATCGTCCTGCGCGACCTGGTGCGAGGAACCGATGAAAGCCTGGAGCGGGCGGCGCTGAGCATGGTCTCCCTGCACCTGGGGCTGGTGATGGAATCCCGGGATCTGCTCGCGGCCTGGGGTGCTAGCAGCGGGTCCTGACCGCGGTCCGTTGGGCTTCGACGATGGAGCCGTCTCAACCCAACCTACAAGAGCATTGGTTTCTTGTAGGTTGGCGCTGAGCGCAGCGAAGCCCAACGGTGCCCAAGGCCAGACCCCGTGTTGGGCTTCGACGGTGGAGCTGTCTCAACCCAACCTACAAGGGGATTGGGTTCTTGTAGGTTTGCGCTGAGCGCAGCGAAGCCCAACGGTGCCCAAGGCCAGATCCTGCATGTTGGGCTTCGACGGTGGAGCCGTCTCAACCCAACCTACAAGGGCATTGGGTTCTTGTAGGTTGGCGCTGAGCGCAGCGAAGCCCAACGGTGCCCAAGGCCAGGCCCCGCGTGTTGGGCTTCGACGGTGGAGCTGTCTCAACCCAACCTACAAGGGGATTGGGTTCTTGTAGGTTGGCGCTGAGCGCAGCGAAGCCC